>JAQBYK010000010.1 GCA_027622635.1 bacterium | reverse complement strand
CTATCTCCCAACCTGTCAAAATAGATGCAAGTCGAACATTTTGTCCCTGCTTGCCTATGGCAAGAGGTCTTTGGTCAGGCTGAACATAAACTTTCGCACGTTTTATCTTATCGTCCAAAACAATCACAGTAGTTTTAGCGGGTGCCAGGGCGGTCTTAATATATTCAAGCATATCTTCGGACCATTGGATTATATCTATCCTTTCTCCATGCAATTCTTCCATAATATTTTGTACACGCACACCTTTCTGTCCAACACAAGAACCTATTGGATCAATTTTCTCATCATGAGAGCAAACGGCAACTTTACATCTTACTCCGGGATCACGAGCAATAGATTTAATCTCAACTAAATTGGATTTAATCTCAGGGATCTCCAGCTCGAGTAGTTTCCTAACAAGACTGGGGTGTGTTCTGGAAATAAGAAGTTCAGGACCCCTTGTAGTTTTAATTACTTTATCCAAATAGAGCTTAATTCTTTGTCCGGAATAATATTTTTCTCCTGAGATTTGTTGATCATAAGGCAAAGTGGTTGTGATTTTGTCATCCAGGTTTAAATATATATTCCGACCATCTACACGGTGAACGATCGCATTAATAAGTTCGTTTTCACGGTCTTTAAATGTGTCATACATTACATCACGCTCAGCCTCCTGGATTCTTTGGATTATCACCTGTTTAGCAGCTTGAGCAGCAATACGCCCATAATTGGTAGGAGTGACATCAATCCTTATTTCGTCTCCAACCTTTGCTTTTTTACTGTATTTTTTTGCGTCTGATTCGGTGATTTGAAGTTCTTCATCCTCAACTTCATCAACTACTTCTTTAACCAGAAAAACTGTGACCAAGCCGGAGTTGTCATCCAAATCTATATCTACATTTTGGTCCTTTGTTCCATAATCTTTTCTGTAGGCAGCTTTCAGGGCAGCCTTAATCGTCTCGATTACTCGATCTTTTGAGATATTTTTTTCGTCACATAGCTGATTGATTGCAGCAAGAAATTGTGATTGCATGAGTTTTTTGTTTAAACAGTAAAAAAGCAGGATCTTAACAAGACCCTACTTAACAAACAGTATTGTATCGCTCATTCACTATTTTGTAAATAGTATCTGTATTAAAACCGCGAGTAGCAAGGAATCTAAAGGCCTTCTCTTTTTTTTGGGAATGACTTAAATTATTCCATTGATTTTCTTTTCTTTCCAAAGATTGAAGAGCAATTTTATCTTCGTCTATAGGGGATTTCTGAAATGCTTTTTCTAGCATCTCCCCGGAAATCCCCTTCGATTTTAGCTCTTTTGTTAACATGAATTTACCACGTGGTTTTAATTTTATTCTGGTAGAAACATAATCCTCGGTGTATTGCTCATCATCCAGGTATTTCAATTCCAACAATCTATCAAGTACCCCAATAATTAGCGCTTCATCAACAATGTGACGTCTATTCAGGTATTGTTCCATTTTTTTTCGCATTTCATAAGCCGTGTAGCGCTTTTTAGCGAGAATGCGAAATGTGTAATCCAATAATTTTTGATGATCACTAGGCATTTACAGGTAAATTTTTAACAATTTTCTCAACCTCCTTAGGAGTTCCATAAAGAAGAGTTTTCACATCTTTCTCCATAGCCTTAAGGACCTTTTCATTCTCTATTAGGAATCCTTTTGAGTTTTCTCTACCTTGACCAAGCTTGGTTTCGCCATAGCTATAGAACGCACCAGCCTTGCGAGCAACATTGTACTTGGTAGCCAAATCCAGCAAGTCACCCTCAAAGGAGATACCTTTATTATACATAATGTCGAATTCAGCCTTTTTGAATGGAGGAGCAATTTTGTTTTTCACGACTTTTACGCGAACCCTATTGCCAACCAACTCTTTATCCACATTGCCCGGATCTTCAATCTTACCGCAGGCACGAATATCCATTCTTACAGATGAATAAAATTTCAAAGCTTGTCCACCTGTTGTGGTCTCGGGATTGCCAAACATTACACCAATCTTCATACGAAGCTGATTTAAGAAAATCACGGTAGTATTGGTTTTAGAAACAATTGCTGTTAGCTTTCGTAGTGCCTGACTCATCAATCGTGCCTGTAGCCCCATGTGGGAATCGCCCATATCTCCATCAATTTCTGCTCTTGGTGTTAGAGCCGCAACTGAATCGATTATCACAAGATCCAGGCCATTGCTCCGTACAAGGGTCTCTACTATTTCCAGGGCCTGCTCTCCACTGTCAGGTTGTGACAAAAGTAGTTCGTCAACATTTACACCGATTTTTTTTGCATATTCCGGATCAAGTGCGTGCTCGGCATCTACGAAGGCAGCAGTACCACCGGCCTTTTGAGCCTCAGCCAAGATGTGCAGGCTAAGAGTTGTTTTCCCAGAGCTCTCAGGTCCATAGATTTCCACAATACGTCCACGTGGCACACCGCCACCAAGGGCTATGTCCAGGGAAATTGAACCGGTAGAGATGGTTTCTATAGGCACCCTGTTGGCCTCCCCCATTTTCATGACAGCCCCCTTGCCAAAGTTTTTTTCGATCTGTGCAATTGCTAGTTCTATAGCCTTTGCTTTTTCGTCTTTTGCGTCCATAACATTTTGTTTAAAGAATAAGAGTATTGTCAGTATAGGTGAGCGTATGCTCACCTGTCAACATGAAATTTCAAAGCGCTTCATACAACTAACAACGCTACCCACATTAGCACCAAAACATTAAAAATTCGTTAAAAAACTCTAAATTTTTCTTAAAATGTCAGATTTTGGCTCCGGTCATTACTTTAGAGTCTTCTCCCTTTTCGTCATTTTTATCTTTCTTCTCATTTTCATCCATTCTAAAAAATCCACGAATACTTTTTGGCGTACCAAATGCGACATTTTTTGTGCCGCATTTTTTGCATTTATAAACGTACTTCCTTCCAATTGGAGTAGTATCAACTATTTCAGCACAGTCTTTACAGTAAAATATAATCGCCGCTTCATCCTTTTTCACTTCAGCAACAGCTTCAGTTTGAGCTTCCGGCTTATTATCGGTTTCCTCTGTCATTGAATATCGTTAGTGCCTCTTTTATCGGATCTGTAATTATTAATTGATTCCTGGACTGGACCCCAGGCATTTCCAGGTCCCTCCTTAATACGAGAAGCCTCAATGGCATCCCCAACAGTTGCAGACTTATCTACAATGGGCATATCTTCAAATACGGATTCAGGTGAAACTCTAGTCTCGGGTTTAACAGGACTTTGCTGCCTCTCTGTCATATCAATCAAAGGTTCAAGGTGACCTTCCTGCTCAAAGCTGACCTCTCTTGTGCGACCAATCATAATAGCGCAAAGCAATACTGCCGCACTTCCAATAAATCCAAAAATCATGCCAATGCCGGCAGTTTTATCGGTTAGGTTAATTCCAAATTTAGGATGAAAATAAACAGATGCTGCAAGAATCAACATCAAAAGTGATAGAACACCATTGAAAACATGAAAATACCTCTCACTCAAAGGGAGTTTAGGAAGCGCTTTGCCGCGCAGTTGAGTAACTATCAAGCCAAGTGAAATCATTCCGGCAAGCAAAACCAAAAAACCGGCAAGATAAAGTGGACCTGTTATCCCAAGGAAACTGTCCCCAATGTTAAATCTATCAATATCTTTATACCAAGGCAGAAAAACCCCAATAACTGTAAGTGCGGAGCCGATCAAGATAAATTTCTGCATCAACGGCAATTGTTTTAGTCTATCCTTAAAAGAATCCGGCATGATAATTTGGTTATTGTCTGCCCCTAGCATATCGCAAAATTTGGCATTGTAAAGTATAATCCAAACATGAAGATCGCAATAGATATCCGTACCGCGGGAGGGGAAAAAGCCGGCAAAGGTTGGTACACCTTTCATATAGTTCAGAATCTTCTAAGGCTCGATCGTGATAACGAATATATTCTATATGCCAAAGAAGGTATCGCCGGATTTCAACAATTCAAGAATGCCAGGCTCAAACTGATCCACGGGAAAGGACTTTTTTGGCACAACAAGGTAATCAGCGATGTTAAAAGAGAAGGAGTCGATATTTTTTTCGCACCAAGTAGCTACATTACACCGGCATTATTGCCTCACCACATCAAAACTATAGTGACGGTTCATGACCTTGTTGCGTTCCTCTTTCCAAATCGCCACAACAAAAAGGCGGTAATACTCGAAAAGTTATTCCTCAAACGTGCGCTAAAAAGAGCTGATCATATCATTACGGTTTCTCAGAACACAAAAAAGGACATACTTAACAAGTTTAAATATGAAAGGGACAAAATTGACACTGTTTATTGCTCTGCTGGCGATGATTTTAAGCCGGTTGAAAAGGATTCTCTTACGTCGTTCATAGCAAAAACCAATCTTCCCAAAAATTTCTTTTTGGCAGTAGGTACACTTGAACCTCGCAAGAATTACACAAATCTAATCAAGGCTTTTGCCAAATTCAGAGAAAAACATCCAAGTTATCATTTGATAATTGTAGGAAAAGAAGGCTGGGAATTCCAGGATATATATGACGAAATAAGGGAGAACCAGATTACCAAAAAGGTACATATTTTGGGATACTTATCAGGCAAAAGTTTGGTTGGACTATACAACCTGGCAAAAGGACTTGTCTTTCCATCACTATACGAAGGATTTGGTATTCCACCACTGGAAGCCATGAAATCAGGTTGTCCGGTTATCGCGTCCTATTCTTCCTCAATCCCTGAGGTTGTAGGAGACAGTGCGTTGCTCATAAATCCGGAAAATCCAATAGAAATAGCGAATGCCATGCTAAAACTGGCAAACAGCGAAGAACTATGTGAAAAACTTAGAAACAAAGGTCTGGCCCAATCCAGAAAATTCTCCTGGGAAAACTCGGCCAAAAAACTGCTTGAAATACTAGAACAACTCTAAATTCTCAAAACTGAGCTTTAAATTTTCCTGCAATTTCTCCACAGACAGCATCCTTGAGTATAGCGACCCTTTTTCTAACAATGGTTTTTTTCAAGGTCACAACTTTATTGATTTTAACAAATGAACTTTTAGGCAACTGGCCCTTTTTCAAATTTTCTTCAAAAATCTCAAAACTAAACAGCCCTTTTTTGCTTGTAATTCCTAAGAGAATTACATCCTCCCCAAGCTCATCTTTCGAAATAATTAGCGCTGGCCTAGTCTTTATGGCACTCAAATCAGTATATGGAAAAGGTACTAGAACTATATCTCCCTGTTTCATACTTCTTTGTCTTTATAAAATTCATCATAAATATCATCATCATCATTGTCCCAAAAATCGAAAGAACTTAAGCCCAAAGCAGAAAAATCACCTAAATCACTTTCGACAGGCTTAACTTCTACAGGTTTCAAGATAATAGTTTTTCCACTAACTTCTAAAGCGAAGTTTCCAGTATCACACATATCTCTATATTTTTTAGGAATAGTAATTTGTCCCTTAGGTGAAATTTTGATAATTTGCATAACTCTGCAGACAAAAGTAAAATTATTTTACATTTTTACTTTATCACAAGGGCAACCCAAAATCAACATAACAATCAAACATTAAATTTTTCTAAACTTTCCAAATAACGAGTTGACAGGTTTGGCGAAAACACGTGGGGCCATGAATTTATGTTCCGAAAAAGGTGAGAAATCAATTTCATTTACAAATAGTCGTCTGTTAAGGATAATGAAAATCCACTAACTACAACTATGCCAAGCAAAAAAATCCAAATAGTAGGCATAATCACAAAACGCAATCACAAGCCACACAAAAAGACTATTGAGGAACTTATAAGATACCTCAAAAAGAAGAAAAAAGAGGTTCTGGTGGATAACAATATTTCTGAATACTTTAGTGGTGAAACAGGATATAATAAGGAACAATTATTAGCTAGGGTAGACCTGGTTATAGTTCTGGGTGGAGACGGCACACTTCTTAAAACGGCACGACGTCTTACTCGCAAAAAAACCTTGGTCCTGGCAGTAAACATTGGCAACCTGGGCTTTCTCAGCGAATGCCAACCGGACAAGCTTTTCGAAACGCTTAATAAAGTGTTCGCGGGAAAATACGTAGAAGATCGTCGCTCAGTCCTCAGGGTGACTATTTACAGGGGTGCTAAAAAAATTCATACTTGCCTGGCACTTAATGACGCAGTGATAAATCAGGGAGCATTCGCACGTCTGATTGAAATGGACCTGGAATTCGATAACTTAAAAGTCGTAAAGTTCAGAGGTGACGGCATGATAGTGGCAACACCAACAGGATCAACCGGCCACTCTCTAAGTGCGGGCGGACCAATCATTCATCCTTACATTGAAGGATTAATTGTAACTCCAATTTGTCCAAGTTCACTATCAATGAGACCTATTATAATCCCGGATAGAAAGCTTCTTACAGTCACAGTTGCAACCCAGCGCAGAGATGAAGCGGCCAAAATAGGCCTCACCCTTGATGGCCAGGACACAATGGAGCTACACTACGGGGATAAAATCAAAATCCGCCGGAGTAAACGCTATTTATACCTTATCCGCACAAGACACAGATATTACAGAAGACTCCGTAATAAATTAAATTGGGGGGACCTCTAAGATCTGAGCACGGCCTGAGCGGCAGCCAACCTTGCAATAGGCACTCTATACGGACTACAGCTAACATAGTTAAGGCCTATTCGGTGACAGAATTCTACGGACTGAGGATCTCCGCCTTGTTCACCGCAAATGCCGACTTCTAAATCGGGTTTTTCTTTACGACCGAGTTCTATACAAACTTGCATCAGTTTCCCAACACCTTGTTCATCAATTCCCGCCATAGGATCTCTATCCAAAATACCTTTATCCAAATATGCGGATACAAAAGAACCAAGATCGTCACGAGAGTAGCCGTAAGTCATTTGAGTTAGATCATTTGTGCCAAATGAGAAGAAGTCCGCCTCTCTTGCAATTTGATCGGCAGTTAAACAAGCACGGGGTATCTCAATCATAGTGCCGATTTTGTAATTGAAATTAACGTCATCGCCATATTCGGAAATTGTCTCCTCAACTATTTTTCTCAAGAATGCTAATTCCCGAACTTCTCCAACCAAAGGGATTTCAATTTCGACATTCACCTCAATACCTTTTTCAGAGACCTTCATCGCAGCCTCGGAAATCGCCTGAACCTGCATCTGATAAATTTCAGGATGAGTTATTCCAAGTCGACAGCCTCTATGTCCAAGCATTGGATTTACCTCATGCAGATTGGAGATAACGGTCTTTAGTTCATCAACTGTCATTTTAAAATCATCAGCCAGAGCACTTATGGAAGAATCGGTGTCAGGAAGGAATTCATGCAATGGGGGATCAAGTAAACGGACAGTAACAGGTAGACCATCCATTACCTTAAAAATCCCCTCAAAATCACCTTTTTGGTGTTTTTTGAGTTCAGCTAAAGGTTTTTTTCTCTCTTCGGCATCCTTAGACAAAATCATCTGTCTAACCAGATATATTCTTGCGTCTTCAAAAAACATGTGTTCAGTGCGGCACAACCCGACACCTTCGGCGCCAAACTCTATGGCCCTTTTACAATCCTCTGGGGTATCTGCATTTGTTCTTACTTGTAGCTCGCGAATATCATCTGCCCAATCCATTACTTTTTTAAAATTTCCTGTTAATTCCGGTGTTTGCATATCCATTTCTCCAAGCATTACCTCCCCGGTACTACCATCTAAAGTTATTATATCGCCTTCTTTCAAAACCAAATCGCCAATAATCAATTTTTTGGCACTCGCATTAACTACGATTTCCGTACAACCTGCTACACAACATTTCCCCATTCCTCTGCAGACAACAGCCGCATGACTAGTCATTCCACCACGAGCGGTCAAGATACCACAGGCGGCATTCATGCCATGTATATCTTCCGGACTTGTTTCTTTACGAACAAGAATAACACTTTCATTTTTATCAATCGCCATTGTGGTTGCTTCATCGGAATCAAACACAATCTTTCCACAAGCAGCCCCGGGTGATGCGGGAAGACCTTTTGCAATAACATTTTTCGCAGCACTTACCTTGATCTGTGGATGTAGCAATTGATTCAAAGATTTTGCGTCGATTTTGAGCAAAGCCTCTTCTTTGGTGAGTAATCCCTCATCAACCATCTCACAAGCAATTCTGACGGCGGCATGGGCGGTACGTTTGCCATTTCTTGTTTGCAACAAAAAGAGCTTACCCTGTTCAATAGTAAACTCGATATCCTGCATGTCTTTATAATGTTTTTCCAATTTATCTTTAACCTTGATCAACTCATCAAAAGCTTCTTTGTCTATCTCCTCCAGGGAAGAAATGTCCATAGGAGTCCTTATCCCCGCAACAACATCTTCACCCTGAGCATTCATTAGAAATTCACCGTAGAAAATTTTCTCCCCGGTAGAAGGATTGCGAGTAAATACCACTCCAGTGCCACATTCTTCCCCCATATTTCCAAAAACCATAGCCTGTACATTTACAGCAGTTCCTCTTAATCCGAGAATATTATTTAGTCTTCTATAGGTTTTAGCCCTATCGTTATCCCAAGAATTAAACACAGCCTCAATTGATAATTTGAGTTGTTCAAGTGGATTATCTGGAAAATCTTTCTTCGTTTCCCTCTTAACAATTTTCTTATATTCAGTTACAAGCGTTTTCAAGTTATCAGCAGTAAGCTCTGTATCCAATTTAACTCCATTAGCTTCTTTCATCTTCTCAAGTGCCTCTTCGAATAAATCATGAGAAACCTCCATAACCACACTTCCGAACATTTGAACGAAACGGCGATAAGAATCATATGCAAACCGCTCATTTCCTGTCTTTTCAATTAGACCTTTAACGGTTTTATCATTCAGGCCCAGATTCAGGATTGTATCCATCATTCCGGGCATAGAAACAGCGGCACCACTTCTTACCGATACGAGCAAAGGGTTTTTGGTATCTCCTAGAACCTTACCCATTTGATCTTCCAGATTTTCCAACTTTTTCTTAAGTTGGTCTGCAAATCCATCAGGATAATTTCCTCTATCTAAAAATAATCGACATACTTCAGTCGTAATCACAAAACCGGCGGGGACAGGTATGCCAAGACTTGTCATCTCAGCAAGATTAGCGCCCTTGCCTCCAAGCAAATCACGCATATCACGGCCCCCCTCTATAAAAGAATAAATAAATTTTTGCACGTCACTATCTTGAGGTATTTTGGATGCTTTTGCCACCGAAGAACTTGATATGATCGTCATGCTTTAAGTATATAGGCTCTTTCCAAAAAGACAAGATCTGTTATAGCTTATTTAAGCCCTTTTCTTTTATTTTTTCTTCCAACCTTATCAAAGCGGTGACAAATGCGGCATTCCTAAGCGAACATTTGTATTTCTGGGAATTTTCAAAAACAGCCTTCCACGCATCTACCATGGTTTTTTTAAGTTTTTCTGCAACTTCTTCTTCAGACCAATATTTGTCATCATGATTTTGCAACATCTCAAAATAACTAACAGTTACTCCGCCGGCATTAGCAAGAATATCCGGCAATACGGTTATTCCATTTTTGTTTAATATTTCATCCGCCTCCGGAGTAATCGGTCCATTGGCAAGTTCAAGGATAACTTTTGCCTTAATTTGATCGGCATTATCAATCGTGATTTGGTTTTCCAAGGCAGCCAAAACAAGTATGTCACACTCCTGTTCCAAAAGTTCCTCGTTGGTGACAACTCTACAAGTTGCACCCTCGATTCCTTGCAACTCTTCGACATGTATTCCGCAATTTTTTACAGAATTCTTCTCAATTTTACATGTCATCAATCCGGCGGGGTCAATCCCATGGCTGCAAACAAGTCCTCCCTGCGAATCGGAAACCCCAACGATCTCAAAGTCCATAGCAGCAAGCAGTTTTGCAGCAACACCTCCGGCATTTCCAAAACCTTGAATTACAACTTTTGTATCTTTGGGATTAAGACCTTTGTCTTTGATATATTCCTCTAAAACAAATACTCCTCCTTGTGCTGTAGCTTCGCTTCTTCCCTTGCTTCCACCTGCTTCTATAGTTTTTCCGGTTACAACTCCTCTCATATCCTTGCCTTTCAATTTGGAATATTCATCAGCAAACCAATCCATCATTTTAGAGTCGGTATTAACGTCAGGTGCGGGTACATCCATTTCGGGACCCAAGACAGGTTCCAGCATCCTTACATAGCCTCTGGTGAGGCGTTCTAACTCAGACTCAGAAAGCTGTTTTGGATCTACCATAACACCACCCTTTCCGCCACCGAGCGGTATGCCAACGACCGCACACTTCATAGTCATCCAGGCTGACAAAGCTTTGACTTCTTCCATATCAACTTGAGGATGATATCGAAACCCACCTTTGTATGGACCCATCGCATTGTTGTGTTGAACTCGAAATCCCTGAAAGATTTTAAGACTTCCATCATCCATTCTTATTGGAATGCTCACCCTTACTCTTCTCTGAGGATTAGACAAAATAAGCTTAATCTCATCGTCCAAATTGACAAGAGAACCGGCCTTTTCGATCTGAGCTAAGGTATTTTCAAATAGAGACATCGAAACGATTTTACGCTGAAACAATTTAAAAGAAAAGGCTTTAAAAATCAGTTCCCGGTCAACGTTCCCTTTAAAATACTCATATCAGATCCAACCTCAATTTCATTACCTGCTTCGTCTTTAACACCACTAACTGTTATAGTATAAGTTCTGTCTTCCTGCTCACTGGTAGTTAAAATAACATAATCAGTATCCGAAGCATTTTCTAAACTAGCGGTGCTTGAGCCAGCTTTAACCTCAAGTATTTTGAGGACCACACTTGACTCAGTGACCGCTACAATTTCAAAGTTTTGAGTCGGATCAGCACTTAACACAACAGACTCACTAAATGTTATTCCTACATGAGTAGAATCTATAGATTTAGTGGAAAGAATAGTTGGTGACTGAGTATCCACTTTCTGTGGTATCCCCGAAACCTCAGTAGCCCAGGATACGCTTTCTGAACCCTTCGAGTCATAGGCTATCACTGAGAAATAATACTTAACTCCTTCAGTTAATTTATCAAATGTATATTCCAAGACATTAGCAACGTCGATATAAGTATCATAGTCTTGACCTGCATCTTTTACGCTGCTTTTCCCATAATGGACTTGGTAGCCCTTGATACCGATGTCGTCAAGAGCTTTGTCCCAGCTGAGCTTTATACTTCCGTCATCCAAGGTTTTTAATTGTAGGTTATCAACATCACTTGGCACTAGTGTGTCCTCGGTGCAGGTACTTGTACATTCCCAATTACTACTGGTACAAACACAGGAAGAACAATCATTGATTTCGACACTTTGCTTTAATGCATATGGTGTTTGCTGGTAATAACACGCAGTTGCTAAATCATCTGAAGTTTTCATTTGCTTCTTCATTATACCCTCCACATATTCACCAAGCATTAAAGTGTCATATGTAACATTGTAATTTTGCTTCTCACCTAAATACTCTGAAAGTTCATTTCCGCCATATCCGTAAACGAGCATCCTGGTCAACAAATCGGCAATCTGACCGCGATTTACATGCTCATCAAATCCAACAAAATCCAATGGTATAAAATACCGCGCTTCAGCCTGCTTAACTATGTTTTTATACCAGGGAGAGGAATTGTAGTAGTTATATCCAAAGCTCTTAAGCGCAATCTTTAATGTCTCAACCAAAGTAATATTTTCATCGGGTCTAAAAGTGTTATCTCTATATCCATTGATTATTCTTGCAGCCTTGGCTGAACAAATATACTTGGTAAACCACTGTCCGATAGGAACATCCTCAAAACAATCCACTTGATCATATGCGGCATAGTCAGCCGGCTCATAATTTGCCTCAATCAAAATTTTAAGAAGCTCCGCTCGATTAAGTAAAAGGTCCGGTTTGTAAGTTTTGTCGCTATAGCCACTCACGATTTTTTTATTGGCAATAAACTCGATCGCTTCAAAATATTTGTGCGAACTATTCACATCCTTGAAAGTTGCAATTGGATAAGGAGGAGTAGGAGAAGAATAAGCCAAATTAAAAGAACCGGCTAAAAGGAAAACAAAAATAAGAAAGGAAAATTTTTTCATAAGAATTGAGGAAATTCTTTAGTGAATTATAGCAGATTTAAAACAAACCTAAAAATGTAAAATCAATAGGTGGAAGAGTGATATCCCAAAATTGTACAATCACCTCACCAACAAACCCTGCAAAAAGGGGAACAGTCAGGTTGTCATCAAGTTTATTTGTCATGAATTCCACGAAGCTGGCAGTGATAGCCATAGGAACAACAAGCAAAATAAATTCGGGCAAAATTAAGATTCCCACAAGTAAATTTGCCACAAGACCGGCGCTTGTCCCAACCAATGTCTTGTGATTAAAAATCTTGATGCTACCGAATGCTTTACCAAAAATTGCAGCAAATAAATCCCCAAATACGGTCATAAAAAGCGCAATGAAAGCTACCCAATACTCAAAAGCGGCAAAACAAATTATACAAGAAATAACAAGAAAAACTGCGCCTGAGATATTGTCCTTTTCATGAATTCTAAAAAGTCCGTCAAACATGCTTGCCAACCTTGGCTTATGTTCAATGCGCACATACTCAACATGGAGTAGGGAAAGAAGAAGAGCGGTCATAATCAAAATAGTGGTCCTTTCAGAAAAATAGTTAAGCATCAAAGTGTACACGACAACTATAGACAAGCCGGAAAGATGAACAGCTTTCCGGCACAGTTCCCAAAATAAACCAGAGTGCTTAGACATGTGCCAACTTATTTCCAGAATTGATACCACTTGGATTGCGGAGTCTGAAGAAGATTAAGTTTATTTTCCAAAACAAAAATCTTTTCTTGCATTGTGTTTATAAGCCTAAGGAAATTGTCTCTCTCCTCAGTGTGTTTAGAGACCAGGCTATTCATGCAGCCTACAAGTTCTCTAAAATCATCTGTCTCAATCGTCATATTTTTCTCGACAGTTTCCTTTTTAGCTTTAGTTGCTTTTGGCTGAGCAACAGCTTCTTCTTTAACTGAACGTGGCTCACTGATTTTATAAATCTTGAGCAGAGCACTTTTCCCAACAAGGTAATTGAAGCCCTGCGGGGTCTTTTTTTTGCGAATTTTAAGCTTTTTTGACTTGATTGCACGCCTGATGGTTTGCACTGATTTTTTACTAATCTCAGAAGCTTCCTGAATCGATATAAACTCGTTTGTCATTTGAAATGAGGTTCCAAATAATTTTTGACTAGTCACAATTTAATACAAATCTCTTCTAAAAACAAAAAGAAAATCTATTTAAAAATTGACAGAAGTGTCATGTCGTTTTTTTCCTCGCGTTTTCATCATGACAACAATAGCCAGAGATATCCCAAGGGACAAACAAACAGAGACTACCAGCATGACATTTTGACTGACATTAAATTTAGAAGATTTAAGTCTAACCGAATCAGCTAAAGAATTACTTTCATCAAAAACAGCCTGATCTATCATTTCGCCATTTTCGTCAAGATAAAGGTCTTCCCAGACGATCTTATCAATATCTTGTCTAACCGTATCTAAAGTGGAAATAACCCCATTCTCAAAAGAAAAATAAAAGGCCCTTTTGTCCAAAATCTGAAAATAGAAGTCAGTTATGATTCCCTCACCCACAGGAAAACCATCATCACGTCTAAGAGTCTCACCAAAAAACAATTTATCACCGGACAAATCTTTAGTTACCAGGTAAAAGGGATCCCCTCCTCTTTCCAGGAAATCTCCGGGATCATACCTTAGAAATGACAAATTTTCTTCGTCAAAATCCAAATGGAAGGCCAAACCCAAAACAGGTGTTAACATATCTTGAGCAATAACGGATATCTTTAAAATATCTCCATCCAAAAACTCTGAGTCCATTATAACCTTTCCCATCATCTCATCATCCCCAAGCGCCCAAGCTGTATCAAATGACAAAAGCATTAGCAATAATAGTAAAATTTTTTTCATTTTCTTTAGTTAGTAGTTTAATTAAGCAGTTAAGAGAGGTGGCCAAGTTTTTGACCACCTCATGATTGTCTAAAATGTAAGACCAAAATTCGCTCCAATATCTATCAAATCACTGCCATCAATAATTCCATCGTAATTACTGTCTGTTAGTGAGTTATATTCTTCTTCACCAAATTTGCTGCCATACGATCTGGCCAAATTTTCAATATCTTTCCCATCTATACGATCACTTCTGTCATTATCGCCCGGAATGCCGCGTTCCTCACGACCCGTAATTTCAGCAGCAGCACTATGGGATCCGGATTTCACAGCTACAATTTGATAATTGTAATCAATCCCGGGAACCAATGACTCTCCGTCTTCAAAGAAGGGATAGGTAGTCTCCCCTATAGTGACAAAAGTGCCATCGGGCAGTTGTTTTTTTACCAAATAACTATCGGCACCATCAACTGGAGGGGCCCAATTTAGTTTCAGGCTATACCTGTTTTCGCCATGAGAAACTTCCAAATCTTCAGCATTATTTACCGGCTGGTGGCCAATCAAAACATTTGCAGCCTTAAATTTACCTGGCACATCTCCAATAGAATCGGCCAAATAGCTCTTGCCGCCAAATGTTATTTGATTTTTGTTTTGATTTTCTCCAATTACCTCAAAGGTGAGTTCAAATAGCTCACCGCTTCCATCAATGCCCAGAGCAGGGCTAAGTAATCTCGCATTGGCAACTATCAAATTGCCTTCTTCTCCATTTTCCAGGCCGGCATTAAACGCCGTGTTAAAGCCATTCCAAATCAGGAAATCACCTTCATTGGCGGATACAAAGCTGAAAACAGAAGGGTCATAATTTATATCAAAGCCATAGGCATACAGGTCATCGGCTTCGTCAATTTTTACTGAGAAAACTATGGAATCCCCGACGTCAACGACAACATCATCCGGAGCAAAAGAAACAGATGCGCCAGCTCCCGCATAATTACTATTAACACTTCCGGGAGTACCAAGAATCTCACTACCTTCCCTGCTTATGGAGCCGTTTCCGGAAATAGCCGACATCCAATTTGCCGGATCATCTCCGGATTGTGAAGGATCAGCTCTTTCCATACTTGCTTTATCGGTATTACCCGCAAACCATGGGCCACCTAAAGAATTTACAGCATCGATCAACTCACCATTCGCATCATAGAGAATCAAGCTGTCACCGGTATTTGCAAGTGACAAACCGACTAATGCATCTGCAATTCTATTACTTACAGCATCATCACTTTTCTCAATTACAAAATAACAATGCGCACAAACTTCGCCATCTTCTATTTCATAAATAGTATTTCCATCGTCTTCAATATACCAGCCGGTTAAATCGACATTCTGATTAGTCGAATTGTAAAGTTCTATCCATTCATCACTTGGGCTATCATTGCTTCCGGCCCAAGCGATTTCATTAATTACCACTTCACCGGAAACAGACGCACTTGCGACTCTAAATGTCATCATTTGAAACGCCATTAAAGTTAGCGTCATCAAGACAAACTGTTTTTGCAGTCTTTTGTTCATTGTATGTTTTTGTTAGAAAATTTATTCACACCCTGCGCAAAGAGTGATCAAAATCTATCAAGCAAAGATTAAATTTCTATTAAATATTCTTAAAATTTTTCTAAAATGGCTTAAGCTAAAAGAAATTCCTAAAGATTAGAACTTTACAATAAACTAATACTATTTCAGGCTATTCAACTTCGCCAAAAATCCATCAAAACCATCACGATTATCAATCCGAATCCGTGGCAACAAAAGCATGTCATCTGAGGCCAAATCAACTTCACCGGGTTGAGTGGTCAAAGCAAGTTTATACCCTTCTTCCCCAAGCACTCTTACAACCATGTCATTATATTTTCCTGAAGGATAAACAAAAAAATCGCTATCAATGCCAAACTGCTTCTTCAAATATTCGCGACTTTCAGTTAGTTGTCTTCTAATCTCTGCTTCATCCATATTTGCCAAGTCAACATGTGAAACAGTATGAGAAATAATCTCAATACCTTCATCGATAGATACCTGAATTTGCTCAGCGCTCATGTGTTCATGCGCCCCCACCATGCCTGTTACAACAGAATTTGTAGCGGTAAATCCATATTGTTTAAGTAAGGGTAAAGCATTCGTATAAAAATCCTCCAGTCCATCATCAAAGCTAAGAACTATCGCTTTTTCAGGCACAGCTCCATCCAGAAGATCTGACAAATGTACGGACACATACCCTTCATCCGAAAGCCATTTTAGCTGTTTCTCAAACAACTCCGGAGTAACCGACAAATTCCAGCCCAATGGGTCGTAGCTTTTCGAAATGTCTCTAACATAATGATACATGAGAATAGGCACATGGGTTTCAGCCTCAGAGACGAAGGGTTCTACGCCACCGATCACCGGAGCTTCGACAACATTTGTGTTGGTCCAATATTCAAAAAATGTCATGCCAAGCAAAACAAGAAACATAATGGACACAAACAAAAATGTTTTTTCCGGCCTGCGTTTTCTTCTTCCCATATACATAAAATACGATAGAATGGCTCCAATGGCGAGACCAAAAATATGCCTTCTCTTTGCAGGAGGAACAATAGGGATGGTGAAAAATCCAAGAACTGGAGCATTGCAACCTGCGACAGAAGCAGCAGAAATTATCAGGGATATTCCGGGAATCCAAAAATATGTTCAGCTGGATTTTAAGATGGTGGTAAACATGGATAGCTCCAATATGAACCCCGGCCATTGGACCCAAATTGCCAAATCCATCAATAAATATTATGACAAATATGACGGATTTGTTGTAGCACAAGGAACAGATACAATGGCTTACACCGGAAGCGCACTGTCCTTTGCATTACAAAACTTGAGCAAACCTGTTATTTTTACGGGCTCATTGATCCCATTAACCGAAATCGGTTCAGACGGTAGAAATAATTTGATTTACGCATGTCTTACAGCGGCTCTTGATATAGCGGAAGTCTGCATAGTTTTTGCAAACAAAATCATCAGAGCCAATCGAGCAAAGAAACACCACGAATCATTTGTAGCGGTTTTTCATTCACCAAACTTTCCATTCCTTGGAGAATTAGGTAGACCAACAAAACTTAATGAATGGCGAAAAAGACGCAGGAAGCGTACCTTGAAATTTAATGCAAATTTCGACCCAAAAATATCGGTTTTAAAACTTTTTCCGGGATTTGACCCGATAATTTTAGAGAAGGTTATCGAAAGGGGAGTGCATGGAATAATCATCGAAGGCTTTGGACCGGGGAATGTTCCATTTCTAGAAAACTCAATAATTCCACAAATTGAAAAAGCCACAAAAATGGAAATTCCTGTAATTATAGCAAACCAGATGGAGCAGGGAATCACCAATTTAAAGGCCTACGAAGCAGGCTTAAGCGCCGCAGAAGCCGGGGCCATCTCATCCAAAGATATGACAACGGAAGCGACGGTGGCAAAGCTTATGTGGGCACTCGCTAAAAGCAAAAATAGGTCCGAAGTCAAACACATTATGGAGAAAAACCTCGCAGGAGAATTGGAGGACTAGGCAGCTTGTGTATACCTGGCTTCAACTTTTTCACCCAAATATTCTCTAATTTTTTCCTCACTCCAATGTTCTGAGATATAAGCTAACTTCCC
>JAQBYK010000151.1 GCA_027622635.1 bacterium | reverse complement strand
CCTGTGATGCTACGGCAAATCGGATATAATCGCTCAATAAGGTTTTTGATTTGCATTTTTATTTTAGATAAGATGTTTTTAAGATTTTAAGGTATTATGTTTAGTGTTCATATAGTCTATCCAGTCAATTCCATTCTGAAGCCAATGTTCGAAAACTTGTGCATATTTTTCGACATTTTCCGGGGCGATGAGATCCACAACGGGATATCGAGTTGCTTCAAAACTTATTTGGTAAAGGCAATATATTGCTTTTATTTTTTCTTCATCTTTTGCAATCGGAAGATTACGAATATCCTGAAGTAGTTTTACAAGTTCTTCATCCTTATGACTGGTGTAAATTCCTGGTAAAAAATTATACCAGGGCTCCCCTAAAACCACCACTGGCTTCCCCAGCAAGAATGCTTCCCATCCTGAAGTTCCTCCAAGCGTAATAATCCCCTCCGAGTTTTTTTCGAGTTGAAAAATATTCTCTTGTGCCCCGATAAGCCTGACATTCCGAAACTTCTTGATGTGATGATATACCGACATGCTTCTATCGGGGAAACCCGACGGGTGTTCTTTAACATACAGTTTAAATCCAAGAGGCAAACAAGATGAAATTCTTTCTAGGACAGAAATAAAATTCGGATAATTTAGACCTAAATACTGATAAGCGGACCATTCATTGTTTGCGTTCAATGGGAACAAAAAATATTTCTCTCCACTCGGAGGGGAACACTTATCAAATACATTAATGAATTTATGAAGTAATATTCGCATTTCGTGCAAGATGATCAACGATATCCGCTCCGCTAATGTTTGAGAAATGTAATATGGACTATCATCAAAAAGTGACCTAATATGACGAGGAAGCGTCAGGATTTTTTTCAGTGACGGAATACTATGATATAATCGACTCCCTGTAGTCTTTTTGCCTGTGAATAGGTTTCTAGAAATATATTTTGGCTTTTCGGGCTGCGTTTTCACCTTTTCCAAATACTGAATAGATCTTGCGTAAACTTCCGATTCTTTTTCAATAATTATAGTTTTGAATTTGTCTTCAAAACCATCGATCGATCCATCCCATGCACTTGTAAAAAGGATTCTTTCATCAACCCCTACATTGATGAAGTCTAAAAACTT
Source organism: bacterium (assembly GCA_027622635.1). Lineage (GTDB taxonomy): Bacteria > Patescibacteriota > Gracilibacteria > UBA1369 > LOWO2-01-FULL-3 > JAQBYK01. The sequence goes on along the minus strand of JAQBYK010000151.1, from coordinate 1,638 downwards.
AACACCATACCTCTTGCATAACATCCATAAAACTGCAGTCGAAAGAGTGCTGGGTCTTTCCGAAACGATCCCTTCAATATTGTTGTCGCATAAAAATTTCTCCCAAAACTCAATGTGAGTGACTAAATGAAAAATCAATTTCTCCTCTGAAAACTTTTTCTCGTACATCTCTCCCCACAGCAGTTTTCTTAGTGGTATAAAATCATATTTTCTTTCCAACGCCCTAATATCGACTTCTGTAATGTTGAAATTTTTTTTCCTGCTTTGGATATAGTCTCCCAACACCAACGGTTTAATATTGTAATTTCTCTGCACCAATTCATTTTCAGTTTTTGTATGACAAACATAATAGTTTGATATATGATTGCCCCTTTCCATTAATCTGATGCTGAGTCTAATCAAAAAATCAAGATGACCGTCACGTGTATACCAAGCAATATTCTTCATTTAAACTACCTGTATCTTGTCTCGAAATAAATTTATTTAAAAAAAATGATGAACTTGTTTTACTATGTAATACTGTAATCTTCATCAGGATATTGCCGAACAGGAATTCCAACTTTACGTAGTACACCTTTTACCATATTTGGAGTGTGCTTGGTGTAGTGATAAATACTTGCAGCAGCCACCGCCGACGCATGTCCATCTTTAACAGCTGTTACAAAATCATCTAATTTTCCAGCTCCGCCGGCTGCGATAACCGGTATCGATACCGCGTCTGCCACCGTTCTGATTAACTCAATATCATATCCTTTCATCATTCCATCATGACTTATTGAATTAATCAATATCTCTCCTGCACCTAACCGCTCAACTTTCTTTGCGAATTGAACCGGATCCAATCCCGTTGGTTCTGAACCACTACGAATATAAACTTCGTAAGAGCCATTATCTTTGCGGAGTGCATCAATTGATATCACTATGCATTGCCTGCCAAATTTTTTTGCTCCCGCTGTAATAAGCTCAGGAATTTCAACAGCAGCAGTATTTATAACAACTTTTTCAGCGCCAGCTTGAATGATTTTTTTCATGCTATCAACCGACCGTATTCCGCCACCAAAAGCAAATGGCACAAATAATTCTTCGGCAATTTCTTTTACTATATAAGGATCAACATCTTCATGATCTACCGTAAGTCCTCGATCTAATAATATCAACTCATCTACTTGTCTCTCTTCAAATACCCGTACAATCGAAATTGGATTGGCAACCGTACGTGGATTTTTGAATTGAACAGGTTTTTTTAACAGGCCATCTTGTATGATCAAGATTGGAATAACTCGTACTTTTAACAACTCTTATCTCCTCTTTTAACGTGTTCTTCACAATGGACAAAAAAATTCTGCAAAAGTTGCAATCCATACCGCTGGCTTTTTTCAGGGTGAAACTGAGTTGCAAAAATGTTATCCTTTTCAACGGCGGCGGTGATATGATGGCCATATTCACATGTGGCAACAACCATAGATTTATCTTCAGTCTTATATGTTGCATAATAACTATGAGCGAAATAAAAATCAGTGTTTTTTGGAATCTTTGAAAATAAAATTGAATGGTTTGTGGCGGCCACATTTTCCCAACCCATATGTGGTACTCTAAGCCCATGTTCCTCAGATGAAATTTTTTTTATTGTCATGGGAA
>JAQBYK010000150.1 GCA_027622635.1 bacterium | reverse complement strand
CTGCAGCAAAAAGCTGTGCAAGGAGCTCGCCTGTTATTGAGTAGGCTAAATTGCCTACATACAATCTATTCAAGTATATTCACCACCTTAAATTTTTTTAAAAGAATTCTCTTCGAAGTCCATACGAGGGTCTTAAAGGAATCTCAACTAAACTGTGCTTATTATATAGGCTATTAGTCAAAAACACAATCATTCCTTTGTGGAAAAAGTATTTTTAACAACCTCCTCATCAAAGAATCCCTTTCCATTTGACGACTCAGACGACCAGTAATTTACGATAATATCAAATTCGCACGTCTTGTCATTTGACGTGATCCCAGTGCTATCCAATTTAACCACGAAAACAAAATCCGCAAACTCCGAACTTTCTAAATGTGATTGATAATTCAAATCATTAAAACCACCTAAGTAAACCTGATCCCAATTATTAAATATTCTAAAACTCAAAGCATCGCATAAACCCACATCACCAGGTTTTTTCTCAACTCTCATAGAATAAATAAGGTCAGATTCACCTGTATTTTTTAGCCTCAAAGCCTTAACTTCATAACCCAAAGGGGCAACTCCTTTGACATCAAACAAACTATCTACAGATGAATTATCACTAGGATTAAACTCGGTAACATCCAATGTACCTGCAGAAAATTTATTATCGACAACAACCCCGCGGTCATTTAAGTCTGCATCTGTGCTTTGAGTAATACTCAATCCGAATACAAAAATAAAAAAGAATATTTTAAAGACAAATTTTACGAATTGTTTCATTGCCTCTGCTTTTTTGGAAAAATTAGGCCTATCAATTCATCAAGAAGGATTAAAACACACGGCACAATGATTAAAATCACAATACCAATTGGTTTTTTTGCAAATACTATGAAATAACCCAAACCTGGAATAGTATAAATAACCTTACCAATAATGCTTATTAAAGGAACAACTGCGTTATCTTCTGTTCTGTTGGCATCTCCTTTGGTGACAAACCCGCGGACTAAATCAGGCGACACAGAAGCAATCCTATGAGTTACTTTACGCGAATGATCATCAGTAAAACTAATAACATCGCCAACCGAATATTCTTGAGATTTTTTCACCACAATAACATCACCAGTCATTATGGTAGGTTCCATTGACCCTGATTGAACCATTAAAACCTTATACCCTGTTATTAAATTATTGTTTGTAAGAAATACAATTCCAGAAAAGAAGCCTGCGAGAATTAAAACAAGTCCAAATACAAACTTTAAGAATCCTGAATAAATACTTTTAATTTCAAACACTTTTTCACTTTATTATTATTGATTCACTAGCTGAACAAGGTCAAACACAATGTCAAACGAAACGCTATCGCTTTGGATTTCATTACCGTAGCTTTCAGGATTAGCTTCCCATGTCATTTTTACATTTAAGCTTTCGCCAGGCAAAATAGCAACTGATGGAAGATTTTCCCAAGCCTGTTTGATTTTCAAATCACTTCCGACTGAAAGCTTTGAAGAAACTTTTTCAGCATTATCAATATAAAATTTCACATTCAAAACTCCGCCTAATTCACCTTCGCTTGTATCTAAGCACGTTTGATCAACTTTCGCTTCTGGCTCATTACAGCCATTTTCAAGATTCACAAGATTTGCCATTTTTAAATAAAGCCTTCCAGGAATTGACCCTTTATTATTAACAACCCATGATCTTTCACCACTTAAATCCCCTGTTGCACCAATGTTGTCGATTGATATTGAAGTTCCATCTGAACCATTACCACCAGTAACATCGAGGTCTAAAGTTCCAATTGTGAAAGCAGACCCAGATTTTGTTTCGGAATCAGAAAAAAGAGCTCTAGTGGAAACAATTCCAACAGAAGAAACTAAACCAATTACAACAAGGCTAAGCAGGATTTTTTTATTCATAGAGGACCAGTATGCAATAAAAAAGTGACGAATGTCAAACAGGAAAAACATGCGTTTATTTCACGCCAGCAATTGTGACAACGGCATCATCATTAACAGTTCCATATGTGTACCCAGAACCCTTTTCTTCATCAAAATAATTCACAAAGTTTATGTCGTTTACACCAAGTGCTTCAACAAGAATAGACCTAATTTCATCTTCATCAGCTTTTGAAACCTTCCTATATAATGCAACTTCCGTCGAAGTTAGTACATCAGTAGAATTGCCAGCAGTTGCGATCGTGAAGCCTGCCGTTATAAAAGCCTTTTGAACTTTAGACGCAAGTCCTTTGATACTTGTGGAATTTAATACTCTAATTTTAAATATAGACCTATCAATTGAAGGAACTTCTTCTACGGCCGGAGTCTCTACAACAGGAACCTCAATTACTTCTTCCTCTTTTGCAGGTACAGGAGCTTCTACCTTTTTCACAACCTGCGCTGGAAAATAATATTGTTTGACGATAAAACCTGCAAACCCGAAGAATATAAGAGCCAAAACTAATAACAAAATAGATTTTTTATTCGAAGAGTTCGATATTGAAGCAATACTAGACACCGCAGTTATGTTGGAACTTGGCTGAGACAATGATGTAATCGACGAAACCGACTTGCTTTTATTTAATTCCACAACAGGATTAACCGTTACTTTGCCGTGCACACCTTCTCGAAGAAAATCTGACTGACCAAAGGAAAACTTTGCTTTTGTAATCTGGGAAAGCACACTAATAGAAATATCCGCAGTCGTAACACCAAAAAAAGCAGCTGGAACAATTGCAGACACTGACCAACCAAACGATTCTGCGGCGTCGCGGGCAATATTGTAAATCAAAGAGTTTGTTGC
>JAQBYK010000149.1 GCA_027622635.1 bacterium | reverse complement strand
CTTGCACATATGCTAAATCACCGAACCTATACACCATCATAAGTTATGTTGCCGATAGTAAAACTGTTAAGTATTACAACAATAAGCTTCCAAGGATCGCCGGTGACGAAATCTTTAATCCCGAGATTGTTGTTCATGGAAATATTGCCGGACAGGCACTTAAAGGGGTTAAATATGGTGATCGAATCCAAAGTTCCGGTAGCGGTGTAGTTGGTAGGATCAGGGATATAATTGATGAAAATATTGTTAGAAATATTGATAACGTTCAAAATATTCAAGGAGGAAGAATATGTACCATAACCCAACTCGAGAGTGTTAGTGATAGGGGGTTTAATGTTAGTGATTGTGACACAAGCGATTATAAGACCTTTGTTGTTGGTAAGGAGAATGTCATATATTTTAGGAAAGCTAATGTTGTTCTCGATTTGGCCAGTAATGGATTGCAAAACGAATGGATTGTAATTAGTGACCTCGGAGATATTTTTGTTCATGGAAATGTCTACAGTGAGTCTGATACCGGGCAAAAATTATCATTGATCGCATTTGAAAATGCAGAGTACAAGAAGGGAAATGTTTACCTTGCTTCTTGTAATGATCCGGAAAATCTGGTTACCAATATTCAGGCTACTATTGTGGCTGATGGATCTCTATTCTCATATGACTCTACAGGACAAGTTGCTGATGTGATTGACGAAAATGGTATTCCTGTCTGGCCAAATCCTCAGGTCAGAGCGGCTTCACTTGGTTGTCAGCTTTTGATTGAGGGAGCGATATATTCTGAAAATACGATAGGTGGGGCTGACCTGGACAAGGGTTTAAATCCTAAGGATTATCTTGTTTTAGGTGGAGGTGCTGTGGTTAATTTGCCGGCGAGTTTGGCTGATAGCGTGCTTGCTCAGCAGTATGACCTGAACTATTTGAGACTGTTTAGATTGCAATTGGAGATTGCTTCTAATGGATTACCTATAGATCAAAAATGTGAAGCGGGACTTACTCCTGCGCAAAGTTTGGCCATTTCAAAGGCTGAAGGTGTGGTTTGCGGAGATAAGCAGCCGTGTTCCGATACGGGGCTGATAGATCAAGAGTATGCCTGTAATGGAATTGATCCATTTAACAAGTATGAAGGTGGGGGTGTCGGAGGGGACTTGGTGTCTCCTCAAAACCAAGGCTTTTTGGCAAAAGGCCTTGATAATGAAAGCGATTTTGATCCGGTATATGTCTTCTTTTTAGAACCTTCCGCGGATTCATTCGTGTTTTCTAAGGCCGGTGTTCAAAATGTTGGGGGATACTAGATTTATTCTAGGGCCTGAACCATTCTAGGCTTACTTCCGGATATTTTTTGAGTTCTTCTACCATTATTCCTTGGATTTCTTTTAGTCTTTCTTCCGTTTGGGCTTCGAAGCGGAGGGTTAAGTTTGGGCTTGTGTTAGATGCGCGTACCGCTCCCCAGGACGTTTCGTCAAAATTTACACGGATTCCATCAATTACAATATGTGGATAAATTTCTTCAAAATGTTTGACCAGATTTTCCACGATTTGAAATTTTTTGTCGTCGGGGCAGTGAGCCTTGAATTCCGGAGTTGTGAAGACTTTTGGAAGGCTGTTAAACATTTGAGACATAGGGTGTGTTTCCGATGAAAGAATTTCAATCGCTTTTCCGGCTGCAAGTAACGCGTCGTCAAAACCATAATAATTCTCTCCGAAAAAGAGGTGTCCGGAAACTTCACCTGCCAGCGGAGCACCAATCTCTTTCATTTTATTCTCAATAAAACTGTGTCCGGTTTTACACATTACGGGGATGGCTTCGTGAAGTATTATGTCGTCAATTATGACTTGAGAAGTTTTTACATCAAATACAATTTGGGGATTTTTTACTCGCGTAACCAGATCTCGAACAAACATGAGAAGAATGTAGTCCGAGGAATACATTTCGCCTTTTTCATTTACTATTCCCATTCTATCTCCGTCTCCGTCAAATCCGATTCCCAGGTCGGCTTTGTTTTCCAATACTGCCTTTATAAGATCTTGCATGTTGGCGAGTTCTTCCGGATTGGCTTCATGATTTGGAAAATTGCCGTCCGGATTGCAAAAGAGTTCGATTACTTCGCAGCCGATTTTTCGAAGAAATTCAGGAGCGAAAATGCCTGCTGTGCCATTGCCGGCATCAACGACTATTTTTAGTTTACGTTTTACTTTGACGCGTTTTGCCAGGTCGTCCAGGTACTCAAGGATTATGTTTTTTTCTTCGATTGTTCCCGGTGTTGGTGCTGTTAAAAATTTGTTTTCGTTGATGAGTTTTAGAATTTCCTGAAGTTCATCTCCGCAGACTGAGTGTGCGTTTTTTGAAACAATTTTGAGGCCATTGTATTCTTTTGGATTGTGGCTGGCTGTTATGTTTGTGCCGGCATCGTAGCCCAGGGCGCAAACCGCCCAATAAATTAATGGCGAAATGGCCAGACCAATGTCGGTGACCGTTAAACCTGTTTCGCTTAGGCCTTTAATGTATGCCGCTTTGAGGTCTTTGCCGGTTAAGCGACAATCAGCCCCTACTACTATAGTTTTTGCTTGGTATTTTGTTTGTAAGTAACTGCCGGCTGCTTTTCCGATTAGGTAGATGTTTTCCGGAGTTAGATCCGCGGGTTGATCGGCTGTGGCCTGGGCAATTCCCCTTATGTCGTAGGCCCTAAATATTAGTGGGTTAATAGGCATTGTTGTATTTGGTGAAATCCATTGTATCCTGGATTGTTGTTAGTCGTTTTGGAAAATCCCATTTCTTTAAATTTTTGAAAACGGCTTTTG
>JAQBYK010000148.1 GCA_027622635.1 bacterium | reverse complement strand
CAAGTGCTGTGTGAAAAGGGGTTTATAAAAAGTGAAACAGAAGTTTTGTGTCTAACTAAAGTAAATGCAAACACTGTAGAAAACAAACTTATCTCAATAACTATTCCAGATGCCAAACAAAAAGAAATCTATGTTTCAAAAGATATTATTACTGACTTTTCAGTTGTGAACGACAAAATCTACCTTGGAGAGATTAATCTACACAACAAACAAAACTACCTGATAGTTGATGGAGAAAAAATTGAAGTTCCAAGTGTGGTGAGTCTGATTTATGAGATGGATAAAAATCCATATTTTGCAACATTAAAAGGAGCATTAAGCGAACAAGAAGTTTATTACCAGATTGAGAGTGGTAAGATTAGTAGTAGGAGTAGTAATAAAATATTCTTATATCGATAAAAATTATGAAATCTTATCTATATCATTTGCAAATCAATATTAACTTTAAAAACGTGGATTTTTACAAGAACCTAATGGAATTTATGGGGTGGAAAGTCATCTTTGAAACGACTGATGCAGTAGGTTATAAAAGTCAGACAAATGGAGATTTGTGGTTTGTACAAGCCGATAATTTAGAGCAAACTAACTATGATGCCATAGGGGTAAACCATATCTCGCTTAGGGCTACTAGCATGTCTGATGTAGATGCGGTTAACGAATACTTGAATCAAAACGATATTAGAACGCTATTTGATACTCCCAAACATCGCCCAGAATTTACATCTAGCAAAAATGAAACGTACTATCAGATTATGTTCGAAACACCAGATAAGATTTTGTTTGAGATAGTATATATCGGGGCAAAAGATTAGTAAGAACTTTATGAAAATACAACAAGCAACAGATTTATCAAATAGAATCCTTGAAAAAGCTGGTTTTAGAGCAGAAGAATCAGAACTTATAACTCGAAATTTAATTGAGGCTGAACTTGTTGAAAAGAAAACCCACGGTTTAGTAAGGTTGCCAAAGATCGTAGAACTTACCAAAAGCGGATCAATAAAAGTAAGCAATGACGATATTGAGCTTATAAGTGAGCGCTCTGCTTCAATGCACTTTAATGCAAGATATAAGCCTGGATTTTATGCTATCTATAAATCTTTAGAAAAAGCCTTTAGAAAAGTGAAACAATCCGGCATTTTAGCTGTTGGAATTAAAGACTTAGCTTACGCTTCTGGATACATTGGAGATTATGCACGACTGGCTACTGAACAAAACTTGATTTACATTGGATTTCATAATTCTCCAGGGGGACTGGTTCCATTTGGATCAATCAGAGATTTATGGGGAACAAACCCGATAACAATTGGTGTCCCAACTCATGATATTCCTGTGATTTTAGATATGGCATCCTCTCAATGTACTTGGGGTGACTTGATGGTTGCAAAAACAGAAGGTAAATCTTTAAAAGATGGCATTGCTATTGATAACGAAGGAAATGCAACTATAGATCCGGTTAAAGCTATGGAAGGTGGAATTTTACCTATCGCTGGACATAAAGGATCAGGACTTGCTTTTCTTGTAGAGTTATTGGGTGGAGGACTCAGCAACTCGAGAATAGGAGGAGCTGTAAAAGGTGGCTGGGGATCTTTTTATATCCTCATTGATCCAACAATATTTAGAGATCTAAATAATTTCAAGGATGAGGTACAAAGTGCAATCACAGAGCTAAAATCCGCCCAAAAAGCAAAAGGTGTGAATGAAATATTCTTTCCTGGAGAACAATCTTACTTCAAAAGAAAAAAGAATTTAGAAATTGATGTGATTGAAGTAAGTGATAAACTGAAATTAATCTTAGAAGAACTATAAATATGGTGTGTATTTTTTTAAAAAGTTAGGAAAAATAATATGAAAAAAGTATATATCCCATCTGACACAACTAATGCTCCTTTATCTGGAGCTGTTGAAATTAATGGTTTAGTGTATGTTTCAGGACAAATACACATCAAGGATGGTAAACTGGAAGGCACTACCATAGAAGAAAAACTCGAAATTACAATACAAAATATAAAAAATGTATTAAAAGAAGCTGGGTTGACATTGGAGAATGTCATTCGCGTTCAATTATATTTAACTGATCTTACCCAGTTACCTGCATTAAACAAAGTATATCCAAACTATTTTAGTCATCCCTTACCAGCTAGAACAGCAATTGGAGTAACAGCGTTACCACTTGGAGCTAATTTGGAAATTGATGTTATTGCATCAAGAAATAATTAATGACCGGAACAATTCTTGCATTTATTACTTATATAGGCTGGGGAACAGGAGATATCTTTGGCGTTTTTGCTTCTCGTAAAATTGGTGCATATAAAGCCACCGCATTTATTTTTATATTTGGGATATTGTTAGCATCCCTTTATATCCCATTTGCACTTGCAGATCTGGGAAAGATTACACTAGGTTTGTTTTTACTTAACTTCTTACTAGGTGCTCCTTACATTTTTGGCAATTTACTACTCAACGAAGCATTCAAACGGTCTAGCGCATCAGTTGTTGGGATAATAGTGCAGTCATTTCCTGCAGTCGTGCTTATTTTATCTGCACTTATATTTAAAGATGCTATCAACACTAAGCAAATACTATGGACTATTATCATCTTCACCGGAATCTTTTTGTGCACTGTTGACTTTGCAGATTTTAAAAAAGGAAAGCTATTCGCAGACTCGGGTGTCAAGCTTGCACTACTGGCGTCAGTTATTTTCTCAATCTACTTTACTTTCTTACGAGTTTTCGCGAACGAATATGGCTGGTTTTGGCCAAATTATATTTCATTTATGACATTTCCAATTGCACTAATGGCTTACAAAATGATTTTTAAA
>JAQBYK010000147.1 GCA_027622635.1 bacterium | reverse complement strand
TCGAATGGACATCATTGTGGTTTGTATTGATCTATTATGTGATTCTTTTCACTATTTTGTATAAGAAAAATGTGGATTTCTTGAGTTAAGAAACTTGATAGATGAAGATTTGAGCTATTTTCCCTTCTTTTTTAATTACTTTTTTGGGTTTCCAGCTACCGATATGAAATCCGTATGAAACTATTTTTGTGCCTTTCTTAAGCTCTTTATCGAATTTCTTTTGAAATTTTGCCAGTGTTCTGGGCATCATGTAGCAAACCAGAACATCTGCATCTTTAAGTGAGTGTTTTTGAAAATCGCCGTATATGATTTTTCCTTTCCACTTCCAGAATTTCTGTCTCATTTTAGCGATGAAGTATACAAACGGGTCCATTTCAAAACCCACTCCATTTGCTCCATAGTCTTTGCTTGCGAAGTGTACAAAACGTCCATCTCCGGCGCCAATATCATAGACTTTGTCTCCTTTTTTTATTTTTGCTGCTTTTAAAACTTTGTGTACGGAAATCATTGGTGTTGGAACAAAGGGACCACCTCCAAAAATGGTTATATAGAAAGAAATGCTCAAAAATATTGTTACGGCTGAGACTATAATTAATACTATTATTCCTAGAATCATGTCCTTAGTTTATCACGCTGCTCTTAGTTTTTCATGCTTTTTCTGGTCTACAAGTTCTTTGGCTCTTCTTCTTGCAGCTATCTGTGTATTGAGGTCAAAGGTTTTGCCGCTTTTTCTTTCTGTTTTTTTCTGTGCTTTGTCCGTAAGAGTATCTTCGATTTCCTCAAAATCTTTTTCCTGTAATTCTTCTGCTTCTTCTGCCGAGATCTCTTGTCCACTTTTGTCTTTGAGTTTTATGTGCGTAAATCCTTCTTTTGTGTCAAGTTTGCTTTGTTGTTGATATGTGTGGTGTTTGATTTGATCTCGACTATCTTTTTGCAGACTAACTCCGTCCATGAACATAATGTCATCAATCTTTTCACCCGTACCCTCTTTGTTGAGAATGTGTTCATCTCCCATTTGTTCGTATGCATCTCTTGTAAGTGCATCTTCTACTGTTCCTTCTTTTGTTCTTGACAGTGATTCTTTTTTTGCTCTTTCTTGTGCTGAAGTGGTTTGATTATGTCGTTGTTCACTTATTTCCGCACCATGAATGTTTAGATGCTTGATTTGTTCGTCCTCTAATCGTCTTTTTAGTATTTCGTCTTCACTTAGTGCTTTTTCTACTTCCTTTTCAGCCACTTTTTCTTGACTTTTTTCTTCCACTTTTTGACTGCCAAGTTCTCTGGCGGCTTTAGCCAGTTGTTCTTCCAAGTACATCAATACTGTATCGTTTTCTTCTTCAGGATTTGATATCAAATATAGTCTGAGGGCTTTTCTTCCTCTGTTAATACTTTCTTTAGTGCCTTCCGCCAAATGTTCATTGATTGAAAGCTCTAGCTGTATTCTTTCCGGAGATCGTTCTTTTGCCTCTCTTTTTTCTGTTTCAGTTATTCCAACTTCTTTTTCTTCTTCGCGTTTTTTCTGTTGTTCACGCCTTTGCTTTTCGATTTCTTTTGGGAGATCCTGGTGAGAGATTTTGGCTCTTTTGCTCCATCCTTCTTTATCATAGCGTTGTTGCCATTCTTTTATGTCCTCTTTGCTAATTGCCGGATTTATTTCGGCAAGTTTCTTTAGATCTTTTTGATATTCTTTTCTTCGTTGTTCATATGCGGAAAGGTTTTTGTATTTTGTATTTGGTGATGTACTCACCAATATTTGGTATGCTTTTTTGAGTTCATCTAAATCTCCAGACTTTTTAGTTTTTGGATTTTTGAAATTTTCAGGAGTTTCAAAGAATTTCTTGTAGCGTCCTTGAGTCTTGTCATTTCCGGATGAAATGATTTGCTTTCTTGCAGCTGCATCTATCTTTGCGTGTGCTGCTTTTATTGTTAGATTTCTTTCTAATTCCTCTTTGTTTTCACTTTTTTCTATTAGGCTTTTGTGGTCTTTTAGGGCTTTTTCCTTTTCCATGAAATCCAATTCTTCGAAACTACTTATTGCCAATTTAAATCCATCCGGATTGTCTTTATATATTTCTGCCAGGTCTTGAGAAAGTTTTGCTTCGTGTTCAACCAGGTTTTTCCAATTTCCCACTAATTCTTGTCTTTCTTTAAATCCAGTGTTTTTGTAGTATTTTAAGTATTTTTCTTTGGAGGCTTCACTCATTTTTCTTGTTGTGACGCCTTTTATGGTAATAGTGCTGTCGAGATGGGTGAATCCTTCCGATTCTTTTCTGGCTATAGTTTTTGCCTGTATAAGTCGTGTTTTTAATTCATCAGGGTTTTTTGCCTTAAGATTCTCTTGCATTCTTGCAGCGATCATTTCTTCACTGTAGAACGGCGTGTCTTTTACTTTTTGAAAATGACTTTCAATTGCTTCAATTTGTCTGCGAAATTCTTGGCGTTCCGAAAGCCCTTCCGTTCTGATCCATTCATTTTCGAGTGGGTCAACTATGCCGTGCTTTTTGAAGAGTGTTTTTAGTTTGTCGAATTCCTGTTTGCGCGGTGCGAGTCCCTCTCTATCATATACTTCGTTTCCTTCCAGACGTCGAATAATGTCTTTCATGTTTTTGATGCTCGGATTTTTCCTTCTTTCCTGAGCACACCATGCCTTAAATCCCGCCAGTTCTCTTCTACCTATCATGTGCTTGTTTTGGTCGCAGATATTCTCGAATTTACTTTGAAGTTTTATCAGTTCCGGATCTTCAGGGTCTAGTTCCTTTGCCTCTTCTTTCTCTTTTGCTTCTTCCTTCTCTTTTTTTGAGGGTACACCCTTTATGCGATCCA
>JAQBYK010000146.1 GCA_027622635.1 bacterium | reverse complement strand
AAAGATAGAGTTTTTTTAAAGAACTAAACGATATTACGATAAGAAGACATAAAAAATCATATAAAACGCAATTGCCCACCTGTGCCCTCTGACAGAAGGGATTGGCCGGAATTGAATTTTGGATCCATTGTAGAATCGAGACCTGTGCTCCGTAAAAACCCCATCCATACCCTACGCAAAACTCAAAAGAGTCCCACATAGGGGATTTGGGGTTCGTTTGGGTTTTTGGACAGGAGGGGATAGATATATTTGGTTATTACTCATTTTGTACATAATCTTTTGATACAGGTTCAAATCTTCCTCGTTATCCAGTCATCATTATTTCTATTTCTGTAAAACTCTTTCTAATATTTTACTCAACTCTGTAGATGGGATAGCAAATCCAATCCCTTCATTTTTGGTACTTTTGAGTGTATTCATCCCAATGACATCGCCATATTTATTCAAAAGAGGCCCACCAGAGTTCCCTTTGTTGATAGCTGCATCCGTCTGTATGTAGCTAAGATTAAAGCCCATGGAATCGCTAATTTCTTTCGATTTCCTAACCCCGCTCACTATTCCTTTGGTCACTGTTTGTTTCAGCCCTGCGGGAGATCCGATTGCCATCACTGGCTCCCCAATATTAATCTTCCTTGTTGTCCTCAATTGCAAAGTTGGCAGACCAGTGGCTTCAATTTTTATGAGCGCAATGTCTCTGTTCTTGTCATTGATTAAAACAGATGCCAAATATTTCTTTCCATTACTAAATTCTACTCCAATATCTTTCGCTTGAGCGATTACGTGGGCGTTCGTAAAGATTAATCCGGTTGAATGAACAACAAATCCGCTTCCAGTTCCATGAAATGTTTTAATAAAAACGATGGAGGGCAAAGACTTGCTAACGATGCTTTCAAAATCACCCGGCTTACCAGGTGCGGTAGTGATATTTTTTGATTTCTTTTGAGTAGTTTTCAAATAAAACAATGAAGACTTTGGATACATCTTCAGGGTTTCCAACTTCTTTTGGTTTTCTTGATAATGCATCCCGGCCTGGAGATCGCTCTTCCATAGGGATTCAATTCCTTCACTCGATTGTGAAAAAAGAAGGAAATGTCGAATGCGTCTATCGATCTCCCCTAATTTGATGTTCATCCTCGAAAAACTTTCCGACCGAAGTAATTCTGATTTGGCGATAAAACCAACCAATGCTGCTGAACTCTGCTCAATCGCTGTTTTCTTAATTTCCTCGAATTCTTGGAGCGATTTTGATTTGTCGTATGGAGTATCTTTGTTCCCAGAAGAATCTTGCGGATGAACGCCAATCAATTCATTTATATCTCTATTCAATGTTTTTTCTATAACCTCTCTTTTCAAAACTTCTTTTGTGATTCCATCTAGCATGGTTACTTCAAATTTCACCTCTCCTTCTTCATGTATCGTTCTTTTTTTATATTGGTATTGTTGATAGACTGGTTCAGAAAGATATTGTGGCGTTGCATTTAATTCATTTCTTGCATTTCCTAGGACCGCTCCTGCTGTAGCACCGGAAATAAGGCCCACCCATACATTTGTAGTCTGTTGTGCCATGACTTGATTGTAATAATTCACTGCGTTCTGATAGTTGAGAATTTTTTGTGCATATTCTGGATTCGGAACATTTCGATGCCCAGCAAGAAATTGTGACCAGGTGGTCACCCAGCTCGATGGACTCGCTTTCCAATTATATGAGAGCAGATTTACCTCAAGGACAAACCCGTTATTTTCTTTTTTTCCTTTGCCATATTGCTTGAGCTCTATTGCAATATTTTTCCCCAATAATTGTGATCTTGCCTCGCTTAATATTGCATTATTTTTCCCCAATAATTGTGATCTTGCCTCGCTTAATATTGCATTACGAATATCAGTAGATGCGGAATCCGAAAAGAGCACTGAATAATTATTCTTGAATTCCAATTTAAGCGCTTCATGCAATTCATTGATCTTTCCCTCCAGACTCTCTGAAGGGATTACAAGATTCGCACGCCTGAGATATTCCATTCTGATAGCTGTATATTTTTTATACTTCCGGGCGAGGCCGATTAATCTTTCAACTTCTTTTTCCTTGGCAATTCGAACTCTACGTTCAATTTCTGCGATGACCTCCTTTTTCAAAATGATTATGGCTTCGTTGTTCTGTGACAAATTCGAAAGTTTATTCAAGAGTCTTTTCGCGTGCTCTAATCGGCCATTCTCAAAATCATCTCTTGCCATACCGATTAAAGCGGGCACAAATGTACGAAATCGTTTTTGGGCTTCGGCAACTTCCGTAATGGTTTTCTGGTATCGCAGAACAGAGAGAAAGATATCTAAAGCTTCCCTAGGGGTCGAATCAAATAATGCTGTTGATTTCTTTGCTTTCTCTATAACTAGCTTATGTTGTCCTTTCAGCCTGGAAATATGACCTTCGAGTCCAGAGCCCGGATAATCGAATGATCTTACCCCTTCGAGAAATTTCAATTTTTTTGGAATTTCTTCCGCAGAAAGTTGTCTGACTTCCTGAGTTCTTTTTTGGATTATTTTTTCTTTTGTTGATTCAATCGCCGATCTGAATTTTTCATTGCCCGGATTTTTTTTCGTGGCTTTCTCGTATTCTAAAAGTGCTTTCCTATATTGATAATCTTTTGAGAGTTCTTCGCCGCGTTTGAATGCTGTGGACCCGGGAACAAAATATTCAGTGACTTGCTTCTCTACTGAAGTGACTTGCTTTCCTACTGCTTCAAATAGTTTTTTTCCCTCTGCTACCCCACGCAATTCCGTAGTAGCACACGAAGTAAGAAGCATCGATGAGAAAATGATGAGAGAAAGTGATTTTGA
>JAQBYK010000009.1 GCA_027622635.1 bacterium | reverse complement strand
TTTCCAGGTCCCCGGTCAAAAGTATGACATTCGGTCCATAGTTAACCGAAAGAACAATGGATGAATTATTCAGGTTACTAAATGATTCACCAAGAAGTTGATTCTTAGGATAAATAACATCCAAAAGTACATCTCCAAACAGAAAATCGGTAGAAGCCTCAGCGACAAAAATTTGACTATCCAAAATCTCGGCCAAAAACTCATCGTAATAAGAGCTTTCATAGTCGATTCCGGCAATTAGGACGCTATCTACCTTGTAACGCTTGAGCACATGGATTAAGCCACTCAAGTGGTCTGCATGAGGGTGAGTTAAAACAATAAGATCAATCGATTTATCGAAGAAAGGAATTATGTCTGTTAATTCTTCTATGACATTATTTTGAGGTCCACCATCAATAAGTATCTGATGATTTTCAGGTGTTTTAATGAAAATCGCGTCCCCCTGTCCAACATCCAGGAAGTAAATGTGAAACTTGTGGTCGGGGATTTGAAAATAAAGAAAAAGAAGAATGAGGGCCAAAAGGAGCAAAGTCCAGGAAATGATATACTTAGATTTACCGGCTATTTTATTCATAGCCCTAAGTATTTCACAAAAAGATTAAATTTTTATAAAAAAGACGACCTCTAGGCAGAAGTCGTCTTGTGTTTTTAATTAATGATTGTCTGAAAACTTAGCGTTTCCTTCTTTTTTTGCTATAGACTCTTCCAAGTCCAAGTGATGCCAGGATCAAACCAACAGTGCCGGGTCCTGTTTCAGAAAGTATGACCTCAATAACAGTTCCCTCACTTTCGTTTCCGGCAGCATCTTTTTGAGTAAGTTTAACCCAATACTCACCGGGTTCCATATCTTTAATATCATATTCATCTACCGCAGGACCAATCTTGCTTAAGCTATCGTACTTAGCACCTTTGTCTTTACTTAGGTATAAATTTTGCTCAATTGAATCCTTCAAATCTTCCGGGATATCCCAGTTTAATGTCACTACATATTTTGAAGCTGAAACAACAGCATCAGCCAAGAAGTTAGCTACATCCTTGGGAGCAGTTGTATCCGGAGGTGTTTCACTACCTTGGTCATCATCCTCGTCTGCATCCTCAGGCGGTTCTTCTTCCGCAGCCTCTTTTTCACCCTCAAATTCAGCACTGTTCTTGCCGGCATTCATAGTATTTCCAGCTTCATCCTCAACATTTACAGCCATTACAACATATTTAATGCCTTCATGCTCGGTAGTGGTCAATATTACATAACTGTCAGCTATATCATCACCGGAGTCTCCCAATTTAACTCCAAGTACATCCAATTGCTTAGTCTGATCTTTTTGCTGGTTGATTTGGAAGTTTGAGGAAGGATCGGTATCAAGAACTATAGTCTCACTGAATGTAAGACCAATATGAGTACTATCCAATACTTCAACTTTATTTAGAACCGGACCCTCTGTATCTTCTGGCTCTTTTTCAACGTCACTTCCGTCAAAAAGTGCAGTGTCGGAAGTTCCACTAATTACAGGATTTCCAGCTTTGTCCTCTATATCGATACTTACAGTAAGCTTATATTCAACATTTTTCACCTGAGCGGCAGTAGTTATAATCACTGTTTTATTATCCTTATCCTCTTCGTCCATTTCCGCAGCTAGTACAACCAGAGGCTCAAAGTCGTCGTTATTTTCTATAGCAAAAGCATCTTCAGGGTCTTCCTTAGGAAGAACTATCTCCTCAGAGAATGTTATCTTTACCTGCTCTTTATTTATAGCTTCGGCTTTTGAAACTGTAGGGGCGTCTTTGTCATCACTCTCTCCGGAACCTTTTACAGGGGTTGCAGATTGTTCCTTGGCCCATGCAAGACTTTCATTTTTCGCCTCGTCATAAGCAATTATTGAAAAATAATATTTTGTGCCATTTTCCAGCTTACTCACGGTGTATTCGGTTTTGTCGCCAACATCCTCCATTTTGTCATATTTTTTTCCTTTTTCGTCAACAGTAGAGGTTCCATAGTGCACTTGGTATCCATCAACTCCCGTGTCATCGGTAGCGGCATCCCAAGTCAACTTGACAGCCGAATCCAAAGCACTAGCCTTAAGATTTTCAACGTCACTGGGTAATTTGGTGTCGGCTTCAGCTGCAATGACAGTTGCTGCAATAGCAAAGGTCATTAGCGATGCCAAAACAATAGAAGCTATTTTTTTCATTTTTATTTTTGTTTAAATATTATCAAGAAAGTATAGCAAATTATCGCAATACATTCAACCCATACTTACAATTTACGCTTTAATTTTGTGATTTTAACACTATCAACGCAATGTTTTTTTATTTTTAAAACTGTGACTTTAGCCCTTGGAAAAACAATAACATCACCTTCTCTTGGAAATCTATGCAAGTGTTCGGTAAGCATAGTATTGATAGTATCATGATCATTAGGGCCAAATTTTATTCTAAAAAAATCATTGATGTCTTCAACCAATGTTGTCCCCGTTGTGATAATAGTTTTATTATCAATGATTTCTATCGGATTTTCATGGACATCAAATTCATCCACTATGTCACCAACGATTTCCTCCAGCAGGTCTTCCAAAGTGACAAGTCCCGCAGTTCCACCATGTTCATCAATAACTATAGCCATATGACTATGTTTCCTTTGAAATTCGCGAAAGAGATTGTCAATTTTCTTGGAAAGAGGAACAGTAAGAGGCATTGTCAAACTTAGATTCAACAGTTTCTTTTTCGGAGAATATTGATCAAAATACTTAAGTAACTCCTTAATAGTGATTATACCAACAATATTATCTATATTATCTCTATATATAGGTATGCGAGAATGTGAATGAAGTATAACAAAATCAACTGCTTCCTGGATTGTCATTTCGCTGTCCAAAGCCTCAATCGCTACTCTCGGTGTCATGATTTCTTCGACCTCTATGTCGTTAAATTCCAGAACATTTTCGATAAATTCCTTTTCCTGTTTGTTAATGGAGCCCTCATCTGCACCAATATTAAGCATTGCCACTAATTCGCCTTCAGTTACAGTATAGCCTTTCTTTCCACCGATTATTCTGTGTGTTAACTTAACGATGAGATTAAAAAACCACACCAACGGGAAAAGAACCAACTGCAATACATAAATTGGTTTTGCAATAAACAAGGAAACACCGGTGGAATGTTGGTGAGCAAAAGACTTCGGAGTGATTTCGCCAAAAACAAGGATGAAAAAGGTCATTACACCGGTTGCAATTCCTACACCGGAATTCCCAAAATAATTGGTAAAAACAACCGCTGCATATGCACTGGCCCCAATATTTACTATGTTGTTGCCGATTAAAACAGTTATGAGAAGTTTATGAGGGTCTTGTTTTAACTTCTTAAGTAATTTGGCATTGCGAACTTTTTTGGACACAAGTTCGTCTACTTTTGATTTTGACACTGAGACCAATGCTGTTTCACTTCCCGAGAACACGCCAGATAGGAGAACCAAGCCCAATAAAACCAGAAATTGCGAATACATAAATTAATATTGTCAGTTAACTAATTATACTCTTTTTTGAGGCATTTCTCAATATTGACTAGGCTTTAATAGGCATTTTCATTAAAATGCCACCAATATGTATCTCAATATTGATCAAAAAATTTTCGAACAACAGCCCGATCTTAAAGTCGGTGTAATTCTTCTAAAAGGTATTAATAATACACGTAGAGTTTCGTCAGTCGAAAGTTTATTGCGAGGAATATCGGCACAAAGAGAAAAGGAATTTAGGGGCAAAGAGGTTTTTGATATTCCAGAAGTACAAGTCTGGAGTAACGCATATGGTAAATTCGGAATTAATCCAAGAAAATACATGCCATCAATTGCGGCACTACTCAAGCGCGTACAAAAGGGAAAAGAAATAGCACATATTAATATTCTGGTAGACCTATATAATTATTTTTCCTTAAAGTATCTGCTACCGATTGGTGGAGAAGACATTGATTGGCTTTGCGGAGACATTAATCTCACATTTACCAAAGGTGGTGAATCCTTCAGGGCAATTGGATCAATAGAGGTGGAAAAGGCAAAGGAAGGAGAAGCTGCATACATAGATGAAGGAGGAATCACTTGTCGCTACTGGAATCACCGCGAATGTGAGAGAAGCAAGTTCACTCCAAAAACTCAAAACGCAGTGCTGCTGATTGAAGATCTCACGAAGATGCATATGGATAAATTTGGGAAAATACTAAATGATATCCAGATAAATATTGAGAAATATATAGGGGGCGAAGTTGAAACATATACTTTGAATGAAGAAAACAGGGTTGTTAATCTTGGTGTTGAAGGCCGAAAGAATGTTGACGATTCAAAAATACCGAAACAAGAAATGGCGTATTTTCTAAAGGAAAAAAGCAAAAATGAAGAAGCAACTACCGCAGAGGCAGCTGAAATCAGGGAAGCAAAAAAAAAAGTCAGGGGACAAGATCAATCCAACAAAGTCTCTTCTGAGTCAAAGCTTGTTCTAGAAGACAAAAATCTATACAAGGTTAGGATAAAAGAGCTGCTTGAAGATGCCGTGAAAAAGGCTTTTCCAAAGACGGATTGCGAAGTTTCGATTGAATATCCGGCAATAGCTGAGCACGGTGATTATTCCTGCAATATAGCTTTAAATCTCACAAAGGCACTCAAGAAGTCACCTCAAGAAATTGCACAAAAGATAGTGGCGGAAATATTAGGTAATTCTATTATTGATAAGGTAGAGATTGCAGGACCGGGATTTATAAACATTTTTCTTTCAGATCGGGTATTAAACGATGAGATTCAGGAGATAGTAAAAGAAAAAGATAGTTATGCGGAAATGGCAGTAGGAGAGCAGCAGTCTGTAATCGTAGAATACAGTCAACCAAACATAGCAAAGCCACTTGGAGTACATCATCTACTTTCAACCATAATAGGTCAAAGCATCTATAATATTTTCAAAAAACTCGGATTTGAGGCTATAAGCATAAATCACACCGGAGATTGGGGTACTCAATTTGGAAAACTCATTTATGCGTACAGGCAATGGGGTAATAAAGAAACAGTTGAAAAGGACCCGATAAATGAACTGTTAAAATTGTATGTAAAATTTCATGATGAGGCGGAAAAAGATCTTTCTCTTGAAGACAAGGGGAGAGAGGAATTCAAGAAATTCGAGGAGGGAGATCAGGAAAACCACAAATTGTGGGAATGGTTTGTAGATGAAAGTCTAAAAGAAATAAACAAGACATACGATTTGCTTGGAGGAATTCACTTTGATCATATGCATCCGGAAAGTTTTTATGCAGACAAAATGCAGGCAATCCTTGAAAAGGGGAAAGAGATGAAAATTTTCACCGAAGGAGAAGAAGGGGCTCTGGTAGCGAAATTTGACGACCCAAATATCCCAACACTTCCGGTCATAAAAAAAGACGGTTCCACCTTATATATAACACGTGATTTTGCTGCCTTAAATTATCGTCTAAAAACTTTTAACCCGGTAAGGATCCTCTATGTGGTGGATATAGCTCAAACACTTCATTTTAAGCAACTTTTCGCAGTTGCAAAAAAGTTTGGTTGGGAAATTGAAAAAGCATTCCACGTGTGGTTTGGACGCATGCATCTTAAAGATGGTAGTGCCAGCACCAGGAAGGGAAATGTCGTATTGCTGGATGAGGTTTTAAAGGAGGCGATTTCGCGTGCTGCAAAAGTTATTGAGGAAAAAAGCCATGATCTAAAGGATAAAGATAAAGTAGCGCGAATAATTGGAATTGGTGCTGTTAAATACAGTGTGCTATCCCAAAATCGTACAAGCGATATTACTTTTGATTGGGACAGAATGCTTTCCTTGGATGGTAATAGCGCGCCATATCTACAATATTCCTACGCTCGAGCTAAAAGTATTCTAAGAAAAGCTTCGGAAAAACAGGAGGGCACCATAAATGAGTCAGAAGAATGTGAAAAGAAAATCAAGGCTCTAATTAGAATGTTCCCTAAATTTAAAGAACAAATAGCATCGGCAGCAAAGGAATATAAACCAAATATAATTTCAAACTATTTGTACGAACTGGCACAAAGGTTTAATTCATTTTACAATACAGTCCCTGTGCTTAAGGCGGAAAAAGAGTCCGACAAGGAAAAAAGGCTGGAGATTGTAGAAGCAGCGGCACAAGTACTAAAGAATGGGCTGGCACTACTTGGTGTTGAAGTAGTTGAAGAGATGTAATATATTGTGTGAGCTTAAAACACGGAGAGATGGCTGAGCGGCTCAGTGAGCCCCTGCAAGCGAAGCGAGCAGCAGGGCGAACTAGTTCCGCTGGCAAGGATAAAATAAAACACGGAGAGATGGCTGAGCGGTCGAAAGCGATAGTCTTGAAAACTATTGTGGGGCAACCCACCCAGGGTTCGAATCCCTGTCTCTCCGCCATGATCTGTACCCCAAAAAGTGGACACGGAGATGTATTACCCCTGCACATCGTATTGACAAATTGAGCTGATCTATTATAATACGATCTTAAATTTAACATCAATAATCATGGCAGAGACTCAAAGAACAGTAACCATTATAGATCGTAGAGCAGAAGGTGAGGAGGCTGCACGAGGAACTGGCAGACATTATGGAAAATTACTTTTGCAAAAAGGCTTAACAGTAGACGCAATAGGGACTGATGCACTACCTCTCGGGAGGGAAACTGATAAACGTGATGCAGTGATCGCAGCTGTTAGAGAAGAATCTGCGAAAATGGCAAATTTTACAGTCACTGAAAAGCCTGACGAAGTTGTGAAAGAGCCTGTAGCACCAGCCAGTAAAGAATCCTCATTAGATGAGGCTGGCACTCGCAAAGTGCGGGCCTTGTTTGAATCAGCCGAGGCAGGTTATAACGGTTATGCCCTAGAGCTACTTAGAAAAGGAAAAATAGACCCAGATAACCTCCCAGAAGGCAGTGCACCTCTATGGGAATCTCCAGAGGCAGCGTTAAACGAACTTTTAGCCAACCTCACTCCAGCGGTACTTGAAAAAATTGATAGCGATGTTACTAGCCCAGCCATAGTGATTGAGCCTATTATGAGCCACGAAGCAGTCTATGTTAAAGATCATGAAACTACAGATTATGATCGTAGAGTTGTTGGAGATACTCCATTCTATGTTTCTGAGTGGGCAGCCAAAGATTTGAACAACGCTAGTCAAAGAAATAAAGTCGGTTCGACTGATGGTCAAAGAATTGTCGGTTGGTGTATCGGGGTTGCTGACAAGGCACAAGTTACTAAAACACTTGAATCGGATGGTGATGTGTCTGCTAAAACATTAGAAGATCGTGCAAAAGATTTTCATGGTGAAAGAGGTCATGGAACATTAGGGTTTGTCTCAGCTGTAGACCGTCCTGTGCTTTATGGCTTAATGATGAACCAAAGCAGAAGTGAATACACGAATAATCCTGTTGACAACGTTCAAGAAAAAAATGGTGTCTGGACTATGGGAACTCGTGTCGATAATAGCGGTCAATATCCGCGCGTCGCGGGTGGTCTTTGGAATGGTCGCGGTGGTAGGGCGTCCTTGTATGAGGATAGTGCCGACTGTCCTGACGACCGTGCCCGTGTGCGCCTCGCGGTGATGTTCAATAAATCTTGAACTTTGGATTTTGATTTTCTTTAATTCTTTTCCTTTCTCAATTAGGTTTTCTCACCATTTTCTTTGAGAAATTTTTTAACGCTTTTGTCGAAGTCGGACACATAGCTTTTGTCTTCCAACGCCTTAAATTTAGTAAACTCGGCTTCTGCTTTTTGATCTGCCAATTTTTTGGAGATTTTGCCTTTGTTTTTCAAAATTTCCTTCTCATTCAAACGAAGAAAGTCGTCCAATTTCCGAATCCAATCCTCCATCCGCATAGCTTTATTGTTCCTCGCCTGCAATTCAGCAAAGGATAGATACTGGTCAACCACCAAATTCAATTCTTCAATCTCATCCTTTGTAAGATAATTTTTCGCCACAAAAACGTCTTTCTTTTGCAGATTTTTGCCAGACGTAGAAGTTAATCCCATATTTACTTTAGTGGAATCAGCCCTCTCAGCAATCACCTCCGCGGCAGTTTTGCCGTGAATACCAAAGTGCATTTTGTTTTGAACGGTGGCAAAGAAGTCCTGAGTTAAAGTTGATTCTGGGTCATAGTCGATACTTGTTGCGTAAATGTCAGTAATTTTCCTATAGAAATTCCGTTCACTCGTCCTTATTTCACGGACACGCTCGATAAGTTCGTCAAAGTAGGTATTGCGCTTTCCTTCCTTGAGTCGCTCATCGTCCAATGTGAAGCCCTTTATCAGGTACTCTTTCAAACGCTGAGTTGCCCAAATACGAAATTGCGTACCTCGTAGAGAGTTCACTCTATAGCCGACGGAGATTATCATATCGAGATTGTAATGTTCAACTTGATATGTTTTACCGTCGGAGGCAGTTGTTGCAATTTTTGCAACAACTGAATCAGGGCTTAACTCTGCGGACTCAAAGATGTTTTTAATATGCTTTGAGATGGTAGATTTATCTCTCCCAAATAACTCAGCTATCTGGTTCAAGGTTAACCAGACGCTTTCATTTTCCAGCAGGACTTGAATCTTAATCCCACCATCTCCATCATAAAGGATGATCTGTGAATCGCTCATAATTGATACTTTAGGACCAACATAATAACAGACTGGTCAAAGAATTACAGTAAATTTCAGGCGAAACCTTTCAATAAAACATTCTTTGCAAACACATTAAATTCTGTATGATGGACTTCGATGAGAGTTCTAACGTCGTCCACGACTCTCCGCCAAATTTAGGTGATAAAAGCAAAATAATTCCCCTTGCTCACTTCCATGAATTCATGTTCAGGATAAGCGTTTACAAAATCTTGAGGGATTTTTGATCGTCTTTCGCTCCACTTAAACTCATAAGCAAATAATTTACCCTCTCTCTCTTCTATAAAATCTATTTCTTTTTGATCCCAGGTTCTCCACATATAATTATTTGCAAAAATCCCATGGTACTCTTGTTTTTTTAATCTTTCCGAAATCAAAAAATTTTCCCATAATTGGCCAATGTCACTACGCAACTCCGGACCATTAAAATTGGAAATTATACTATTTCGAATTCCATTATCATAAAAGTAATACTTGCTTTTTTTGGTAATTTCTTTGCGAAGATTTTTTGAATAGCCTCTTAAGTTATATAGAATAAATGCCTGCTCCATCAAATCAAGGTAACGTGCAACCGTTTTATAATTTATTCCCAACTGCGATGCCAATTCACTATGAGAAACTTCATTTCCAACCTGAAAGGCAATCAGACGCAAAAGATCGACTAAAATTTTTGATTTTTTCACCCCTTCCAATTCCAAAATATCTTTAAAAAGATATGAATTTGTTATTTCATCAATGGTAATAAGTTTCTTTTCTCGTGTTTCTTGGTTAACTACATCGGGATAGGAACCATAAACTAAGTAGTCTTCCAGCTTTTCTGTTAATTCATGCTTGTTATAATGATTCAAAAGTTCAATCTGAGAAATCGGATACATTATGAGCGTACGTTTTCTGCCCGTAAGAGGCTCTCCTACTTGCCCCGCCAGTTCAAAGGAAGATGAGCCGGTTGCAATCACTCGAATATTTGGAATGGTATCAACAATGATTTTAAGACCGTATCCAATATTTGGTATACGCTGCGCTTCATCTATTACAATCAAATCATAGCCTTCACAATATGCCCGAATTTTCTCGACATCTTGAGATGATAAAATTTCTTGAGTCTTGATGTTGTCACCAAGGTCAAATTTGTATTTATATTGTGTGTTTTCAAGATAATTCTTGATCAAAGTTGTTTTTCCCACTTGCCTGGAACCAAAAATAACCAACACTTTATTCGGTTCCAAATAATCTTCTAAATTTGTATAAAATCGTTTTATCATGTAATTATTCTATCCCAAATCCTACAAATCGTCAAATTATAAGGATTGGCAACCCTAGTAATCAGGCTACTGCTATTATGAGAGTTCTAACATCGTCCACGACTCTCCGCCAAAATCTGATAAAAGCATTCAATGCCCGCGTGCGCCTCGCGGTGATGTTCAATAAATCTTCTCAGACATCCTCATAGATTTTACTTCTGTGGGCAATTTTTAGTATGACTAAAATGATTAATAAATTTTGATTTTTCTGACTGACAATGATCCTGTAATCTCCTATCCTGAAGCAGAATTTATTACTCAGTCCCTGAAGTTTTTTTGCGAAAGTTAGCGGATTTTGCGATTTTTCAAAATAATTCAATTTTTTGAAAATGAGTTTTTGTAACTTTTTTGGAAGCGCTGCGAAATCATTTTCACCCTGTTCTGAAAATTGGAATTTATAAACAATTGCCATTACAACTTATATTTATTTTTAATTTTTTTAAGATCGGATCCTCCTTTCTCTTCCCAGTTTTTTTCAGCCATTTCCAATTCTTCCAGAAATTCCTCCTTGGTTTGCAGAGGCTCTAACACTATATTATTGCCTTTAACACGGCAAATAAATCTTTTTACTATCATCTTTTTGCGTATCTTTTGCGGTATTGTAATTTGCCCTCTCTCAGATAGTTTCAAAATTGTATCACTCATAATAGAACGGTTAATATGATTTACTGAAAATATGATAATCAGAATAACCGACAAAGTCAAACATTATGATGAACTTCGAATCTCCAACGGGTTTGGTGTACTGTAAGTTTGGCATACAACGGTATTTGCTATTATGACAAGAGTATGTTATAGTATTTAAAACATAAACAAATGAAAAAAAGGATACTTGTAGTTTTGGGGCTCTCTTTTTTTGCAGGCTATACTGCATCTGTGGCTATAGATATGGTAGACCCATTGAAAGCCTCAGTTTTTAGTACTGATTCAACTTCAGAATCCTCATTTATTGAGCTAATTTGTGGCCAAAAACCTCTAGATAGTCATGTTATCTGCCCAGAGCAAAAAGAGGGGATTCAAGCTGTGATTAATATTAGATAATAAAGCTCTAGACTTAGACCTGGCTTTTTCATATATTGGTGTAGCTTTTAGCAATGCGCAGCGAGCGAGCGCACGGCGCGAGCGCGTAGTGAGGAGAGCGTCTGGCTCCGCCAGCGCTCCCCGGAACGGAGCTTAGCAAAAAGGAGAGGTACTCAAGTGGTTGAAGAGGCGGGATTGCTAATCCTGTAGGGGGACATCAGTCCCCGCGGGGGTTCGAATCCCCCCCTCTCCGCCAGGGATATAGGTAAAATGCTTGATTTAGGAAAAATTAAGCTAAGTTGCAGTATCCAAGCAAGGTTGACGCAGAAGGGGTAATATGTTAAAATATACCCAGAAGAAAAATTTAATCAACAAAAATAAAAATTAACAATTTTACCATGAGTAAAACAAAAATCCTGTTTTTGACAGTGGTCATTTCTGCAATTGCACTATCAGGATGCAATTCTTTTAATTCCGAGGAAGGACAAACTTCTGTAGTAACCTTCGAAGACAACTTCGTAGGTGAATATGAAATTAAAACCGTATTTCCTGCACATGCCACAAACCCTGGTGTGACAATGAGGCATAACGATGCCGGGGATGGAATAGAGATAGGATATGAAGTCAGCGACGTAGTAGGTCCAAATGGTGGACCGGCAGACGGAATTGTAGATATAAACGACTGTAAAACCCTCGAGGTATATGTAAATACCAGTAAATTAACAACCAGATATACAGGATTGGATGCGGCAGAGAATGGCAGCAACATAATCTGGATAAAATATGACGGAGGCGGATGTGTTAACACAACACATACAATTAACCAAAGTGGTCAACCATTAGCCATGAAGTTAGAGGGTGAGGACGTAGAGATTGAATATGATTCCAGCAAAGTTTCCATTCAGGAAAGAGGATATTTGGGAACACCTGATCCTGCAACAAGATGGGAACTTCTGGAAGGAGTGACTAGCTCCGGCACTGTAAAACTCATATCTCAATATGGGATATGTGGAGACGGAGCAGAATGGGATGACACAGCTAAGACCTGTACATCACTAACTACTCCGGTAGAGCCTGTAGATGAGAATCCTTCAGAGGTATTAAACCAAAGCATTGTTTGTTATCACAAAGTATATGGAACTTCAGAGTTCGCAGGAGAGTATGTGAAATGTGGAGACTTGGGTTGCGTATACCCGGACGACACTTACTGTAGAGATACAGGTTGCTACAATTTAGACGGAACATCCGACATTCCTCAAGGAATTATGTGGGAAAACGAGACTAATTTCGACGAGTGTATGGACTCCTCCGGAAATATTATTGATCGTGAAGATGAATGTCCCGATGATGTTGAAGCGATCCTAGGTAATGATTGCCATGATATGGAAACCGGGGCATGGTTTAACGGAGAGATGACGCAATATATAGAATATGAAGATTTTGACAATGTAGTTTATTCTTGTTCTGAAAACTGGCTTGAAGGATGTTCGGATGATGGTGGCCCAGGGACAGAACCTCCAACAGAACTTCCATCGGATTATTGTTTTATAGAGGAAGAGGGAGAAGAGGATTGTAATGTTTGCTATAACGAAAATGATGATGAAGTTTCACGAGAATGTTGGTGGGTAGGAGGTGGTGATCAAAACAAAGCCGATAAAAATGATGCACAAAGACAGAAGAATGACATGTTGGACAGCATCAAGAATTCAAAAAGAGACATAGAAAAAGAGTACCCAAAATTCAAGAAGGAAATTGAAAGATTCCTAAATAAAGATGTTACAAAGAAAATAGGCAGATATGAAAAACTTATAAAACGGGCCGGAGATTCTGAAGGAGCAGTAGAAATTTTAAACGACGCCATAGCATGGACAGAGACCAGACAAGAGCAACTTACAACATTAATAGGAGAGGTTGATGGATTAATCACTTCTTGTACACAAGGTGTAGATAAAGTTGAAGCAAAGGTTAACTCAATAGTACCGGGTGAGGCATCATGGGATGAACTAAATGCCGGCTGGAGTTCAATGAGAAAATATATTGAATCATGTTGGCCACAAAGAAATTCCATTGATTTCCCATATCGAGCAATCGAACAAGAGTATCGAGAATTCTCGGACATGAAATTTGAAATCGCAAAAGCTGTGATAGAAATGGAAAGTTACGATATTTCTATACCA
Source organism: bacterium (assembly GCA_027622635.1). Classification (GTDB taxonomy): domain Bacteria; phylum Patescibacteriota; class Gracilibacteria; order UBA1369; family LOWO2-01-FULL-3; genus JAQBYK01. Next base: position 5,200 of record JAQBYK010000009.1, on the reverse strand, counting down.
AGCTTCATCGACGATTTTTTCACAGAAACTGAGGAATTGGGTGCCTGGGTAGACACCGCTTTTGAATGTAATGCTACACTAAAAGGATATATTCAAACCCTTAGATCAACAACCGACCCTGAGGATATAGACTACGCTCAGCAAGACGTTTGGGACGCGGAACAAGACTGTAATTGGGGAAGAGATGATATGTATGATGCCTTTGATGATTGGAGACAAGGCGACAGCTATGATACACCTGATCCTTGGCAAAGATATGTAGATAGAGCATGGAAAACCATGGACGACAAAAGATATGTAGAAGAAGATAAAAGGGAATTGGAAAAGATAAGAGGCTCAATAGAAGGATTGGCAAACATAAGAAACGAGGTGAAAACCGATGATCAATTCATATTAAAGCACATTCAAAATCTTGAAGACCTTAAGGCTAAGGCACTACCAATAGTAAACGAGATGATATCGGCAGCAGACAAGGGTGAATATGTTGAATGGGAAAAACTCGAGTTAATTGGAAAAGTAGCAGACAAAAGTATGGAAGTGATAGCTAGATATTGTGAGGAATTTTACGACAGATGTTCACTATCTCCCGAAGTGGAGGAAATGATCTACAATAGCGGTGGAGGTTATGACGATGGTCCGGGCAATGAGCATCCACCTGGTACATACGATGGTTTCGGAGAAATCTATTTTGATGAGGAATTGGTGGATCGTATTGTTAACCAAATCGTATCAAAACTGGAACAACAAATAGTTGCAGCATTCACAGATGCATTCACAAGACTGTTTACTGAGACAATGGCAGACAAAATTGCCACTCAAATGGAGGGGCAAGCCGGTGAGGTACTTTCAAACGTATTTAACAATATTGAAAACTTGGGAGACGATCGTACAAAGCAAATAGCGGAAAATAGTACAAGTCTATATGACGTACTTGATAAGTTTGAAGATGAAGATATGGAACCCGATGTAGCAGCAGTGGTAAATGATTGGCATGGTGCAATAATTTCAACAAACCTTAAAGGCAAAGTGATTACAAAGTTTGAAGAATTGCTTACAGCGGTGAGAAATGGTTCGGACACAGCTTCTATAGTCGCAGACCTAAGAGGCAAGTATGAAGAAAATGACAAACTTTTAGCCACAGAAGATAAGGTCCAATTCCTAGACGCAAAAATAAAAGACAATGATTGGTACTATGGCTCTTTCATGGGGTCAAGCTTCACGGGTGATAGCGACTCAGAGGGAAGATTAACCGGATTTGTTAGACCCGCAGGCCTAATTAATCGATGTGAAGCTCTTAAAATAGCTATCGAAGCTGCAGGACTTAGCAAAGCAGATGGTGCATCCGATTGGTGGTGTAGTGCTTACGAGGCGACTGCGGAAAGAGAGGAATTCAACATGGTTGGACGGTACGGGGATTCTGCATACTGGGTAGTCCCTTCAACTGATCGTGGATATCTTAGTGGAAATCCAAACAGAGCAGAAATATGTCGACTATTCATCCAAGCAGGTAACCTGGAATATTCTCGTTACGACAATGAATTCCCGGATGTTGATTACTTGGATCCATGGGCGGAAGATGCAGCAACATGTAAGAGATATGGAATAATAACCGGACAGGGCAATGGCAATTTTGATCCACACAGCCCGGCTAATAGAGCTGAGGTTGCAGCCATGGAAGTTCGTTTCAGAGAAGCAATTCAGGCTGACCAATTATTCAGTAGCCTCTAAACTGGGAAAAATATACAGCAGTAAAAGGTCTCGAGAAATCGGGGCCTTTTATAAAGAAGCCAAAAATTTTTTAATTGAAGGCAGTCCACCACTCGTCTCAAGATTGATTATTTTAGAGCCAATAACTGCGATTTCAGCGTTTTGATGAACAATATCGATGTGTTGCTTTTTTGAAATACCAAATCCAACGGCAAGTGGCAACTTTGTATATTTTCTGACTTTTTTCAGATAATCCTTAAGGTTGCGATTGATATCGGTGGATTGTCCGGTTGTACCAAATCTGGAGACACAGTAGATAAAACCTTTTGAATGCTTAGATATTTTCTTGAGTCTATCCTCGGTAGTTAAGGGGGAGACTATTTGTATAGGCATGAGGTCGTATTCTCCACAAGAAGAGAGGTAACCCTCGTTTTTTTCTTCATCAATCGGAATGTCGGGTACGATAAGCCCATAACAGCCACTAGCCTTGGCTCTCTTGCAGAATTTATCAATGCCCATGTGATGCAAAATATTAAAGTAAGACATGAACAGAAGTTTAGTGTCTACTCCATTTCTACGAAATTTATTGCTCAGCTCCTCCATTAATCTAAAACAATCCTCTACACTTGTTCCACCTGTAAGTGCCTTTTGATTGGCTGACATTATTGTTGGACCATCAGCAACCGGATCGGAAAAGGGGATTTGTATTTCAATGAAATCTACGTACGCAGACATTAAAAGCGCAATATCTCTGCATCTCTTCATAGTCGGGTATCCGGCAACTATATGGGTCATTATTTGCTTTCGCATTTCAGGAATTCTTTAAAGTTTTTATCTTTGAGTCTTTTGGTAACAATGAATAGGTCCTTGTCTCCACGTCCTGAACAATTGAAAACGATCGTCTTGTTTTTAGGAAGAATGGGGGCCAATTTGATAACTTCAGCTACTGCATGTGACGATTCGAGGGCTGCAAATATCCCTTCCGTCTCAGCCAGTAACTTATATGCTTTTATTACCTCTTCATCCAATGCATAACTAAACTTAACTCTACCAATATCATGCAAATAGGATAATTGGGGTCCAACCCCTGAATAGTCAAGCCCGGCGGATATACTGTCGGTGTCGGAAATCTGGCCATCCTTATCTTGTAAAAAGTAGGATTTGAAACCTTCGACTACCCAACTTTACCTCCCTGAAATCGAGCCGCATGCTTCTTTCCTTTCACTCCTTTTCCTCCGGCTTCGACAGCAATCATCTCAACTTTCTTTTCATCAAAGAAGTCGTAAAAGAGTCCCATTGCATTACTGCCACCCCCACACGATGCAACTAGGTAATCGGGGACAGCAATTTTCTTTCTAACTTCTTCTCCAACGATTTTTTGGAAAAAAGTATTCATCACCGGGTAAGGATGAGGACCACAAACAGTGCCAAGTAAATAATGAGTGTCCTGCGGATTTGAAATCAAGTCACGCATAGCTGCATTTATTGCATCTCTCAAAATTTGACCCCCATCATGGACGGGAATAACGGTTGCTCCAAGTTGCTCCATCCAAAATACATTTGGACGTTGTCGAGCGACATCTTTCGCGCCCATATAGACAGTACAATCCATCCCAAATTTCGCGGCAACAGTCGCGGTGGCCAGACCATGTTGGCCGGCACCCGTCTCAGCAATTAATCTCTTTTTTCCCATCCTTTTTGCCAGTAAAGCCTGTCCAAGACAGTGGTTGATTTTGTGCGCGCCGGTATGATTTAAGCCCTCATTTTTTAGGTAAATTTTAGCCCCCCCAAGCTTGGCACTTAGATTTTCACAAAAATAGAGTGGAGTGGGTCTCCCGGAATAATTTTCATAAAGATCACTAAGTGAAGCCAAAAATTTAGGGTCATGTTTCGCTTCAAAAAATGAATCCGTCAAATCCACCATTATCTGCCACAACATCTCAGGAACATAGCGTCCACCATACTTCCCGAAATGACCGTCTTTATTTAAGAGATATTTTCTTAGTGAATTCATGAATTTTACTGTTAATGTCAGATGACCTCATTAGAGCGGTTCCAACCAAGATTCCGTCAACTCTTTCATCCAATTTTTCTAAATCTACTCCGGATTTTATTCCACTTTCTGAGATAATCAGTGAATCCTTCGGACACAACTTTATGAGTCGATTTGTAGTCTCAAGATCAACGCTAAAATCTCGCAAATCTCGATTATTTATTCCAATTATCTTCGCACCGGCTTCCAAAGATTTTTTTAGATCTTCTTCGTTGTGATTTTCAAATAAAACATCCATTCCAAAACTTTTTGCGACCAGAAAAAACTTTTCCATTTTTTCAAGAGGCAAAAGTGAGCTAATTAATAAAATTGCATCGGCACCATATTCGCGTGCCTTAAAAATTTGGAACTCATTCAAAATAAAATCCTTACAAAGCAGAGGAATGTTTTTTGTAATCTCCCGAACTTTTCTCAAATTATCATAACTGCCTTTAAAATACTTTTCATCTGTCACAACAGAGATTGCAGATGCTCCAGAGGTCTCATATGTATAGGCGATTTTTTCTATAGAATTTAGATCAGTCAAAATGTCCCCCTCACTTGGCGAGGCCATTTTTATTTCCGCAATCAAAGAAAGACCGGGTTTACTGATGGCCGCAAAAAAGTCTCTATCCGAGTTAACCAGGCGCTTACTGTCAGCAATTTCCGCTAGGATTGATTTGTGTTTACGTTTAGGCTGCATATATTCAGCAAGCTTATCGTAGGCAATTACACCTTTGGCCATTTGATAGCCTTCTTTTAGGTGTTCAACCTTCCCAATCAATTTCAGTGCCAAAGCTGTATTAATGTTGACCAAGTCCGCATGCCTGGATTTACAACTGCCATTTAGAATCTTCAGGGCAATTTCAGTATTAACTTCAGGGCTACCACCAGCAATTTCTTCAAATTGAGCCTTCTCAATTCCAAAATCTTCAGGAGAAATTGTATATTCAGTAATAATGCCATTGTTCAGTTCCGCAATATCTGTCTCGCCGGTTAGGGTGACTTCATCCAGCCCATCAGAGCCACGAACAACCAATACCCGTTTCTTTCCCATCAATTTACAAGTTTCAGCGATGAGCCTCATTTGAGCCTTAAAACCTGTACCGATTATTTGCATATCAACTCCGGCTGGATTAAGTAATGGTCCAAGGATATTAAATATAGTAGGCTTACCGATAGCCTTTCTGGCTTCAACAAAGTGTCTCATCACGGGATGAAATGAGCGAGCATAGATAAATGCCAGTGAATTATCACCATAACACCGTTCCAATTCTTCCGGAGACTTTTCTATATCAACTCCCATCTCCTCAAGTAAATCAAAGCTACCAAATCGCCCACTGGCTGCTTTGTTTCCATGCTTAGCTACGCCAACACCCAATTTAGATAGAATGAAGGCGGATATGGTAGATGTGTTGATTCGGGGAAGTCCGGATCCGCCGGTGCCGCAAACATCAATAG
>JAQBYK010000145.1 GCA_027622635.1 bacterium | reverse complement strand
TTCAGAAGTCAGAGAAAAAGATCAAAAAGAAGGAAGGTCTCCGATGTATGATAAGACTTGTAGAAATCTTGATCCTATTGAAGCAAAGAAAAGGGTTGATAGTGGTGAGTCATTTGTTGTTAGAATGAAGGTTCCAGAAAATCAGAAAATAGTTGTGAATGATTTAATAAGAGGGGATATTGAATTTGATTCAAATACAGTTGATGATCAAGTAATTTTAAAGTCAGATGGATTTCCCACATATCATTTGGCAGTCGTTGTTGATGATCATTTAATGGAAATTTCTCATGTTGTTCGTGGTCAAGAGTGGATTACTTCTTTTCCAAAGCATAAAGTTTTATATGACTATTTTGGTTGGGAAATGCCGATTTTTGTTCATACTCCGGCAGTTACAAATATGAATAGTGGTAAAAAGTTAAGTAAGCGTGACGGGTATACAAGTGTCGATTGGTATAGATTTATAGGATATTTACCAGAAGCCGTTTTTAATTTTATAGCACTTCTTGGATGGAGCCACCCGCAAGAAAAAGAAATTTTTGATTGGGAAGAATATGTAAAAGTTTTTGATTTGAAAGATTTAAGTGCAGGAAGCCCAAAATTTGATTTAGTTAAATTAGATTGGATGAGTGGACAATACTTTTCAGCGCTATCAGATGATGATTTTATAGCCAAATTATTTGAATGGCTAGAATATTGTTCTACAAATGAATTTAAAGGTGCGACTGAATATATAACAACATGGACTAAAAACGATTATTTACAAATTAAGGACTTTTTGATGAATTTAGATGACGAAAAAAAGAAACTCTTTTCTGAAATCACAAAAACAAGAATCAAAAAGTTTGAAGACCTATTGCCATTGAATAGTTTTTTTATTAATGAAGTAGAAGTAAATTTTGATCTTTTGATAAAAAATAGATCAAAAGACGAGATTATGAATCACCTAAATTGGTTTAAAGATGAGTTGGAAAATATCTCTGAATGGAATTTGGGTAATTTGAAAAAATTGGAAGAGAAAACTGTAAAACGTGCAGGTGAACTAAGTTGGAAAGTAGGAGAGGTTTTTCATCCAATAAGAGTCATGATATCAGGGAGCACAATATCTCCGCCTTTATTTGAATCTATGTATATATTAGGTAAAGAACAAACAACTAAATCTCTAAAAATGTGAATGTGTTTTTTGCCCTTTAATTTGCTTTCATACATTTTTTGATCTGCTAATTCCATTATTCTTGTTGATTTAATGCTTTTGGTTCAAGCATGTGGGCGATGATATATCAAAGTTTAGTATTTAGCAAACAAAAATTAAAGAGGTAAGTCTGATCATAGCCTAGTAATAATACTTGCAAATTAGTAAAATTATACACAGAAACAATGCCCGGTCGTCTAACGGTAGGACAACGGACTCTGAATCCGTCAATCTTGGTTCAAATCCAAGCTGGGCAGCCAAACATATTCCTTGCTATATCAGTATCTTTTCTGTATCCCCAGTCAGGATCCGAACTGCGGTATAATCATTCTTATGAAAATATCATTGATGAAGGAGGTTGATTTAAAAGAAGTTTCACAGGTTTTTAAGGAGTCTTTTAATTCTGTTAGTGAAAATTGGTCTGATCAATCAAGTTTCGAACACGTCAAACAGAATTTCTTTGGCGACTCCCATTGGGTTTATCGTGAAAACGGTAAAATTATAGGTATGTTGATGTCGATTGTTTTGATAAGAGAGCATGGTCCAGAATTATTCATCGACTCAGTAGCAGTTTTACCAAAATTTCAAAAAAAGGGTATTGGCAAAGAACTTTGGTCAAAGGCAGTTGAATATGCGAAAGCAAATAATCTACATGCAATAAGATTTCTTAGTAATAAAAATTTAAAATCCTATGAATGGTATAAATCTATGGGATATGAGGAAAGTGGCTGGATTGAGCTATTTAAACCTGTTTCTTCTGTATGATTTCCTTTATGCCATTCTCATTAATTTTTTTCGTGCTATTCTATCTTAGAGGAGAAATAATTAATGAATTTGTAGAGAAAAGAAGAATGGCAAAAAGTGCTACCACATAAATATTAGGTTTATTTATGATACTAAATTGGGGTTATAAATAAACTCACTTTAATCCTGCATAATAGTTCCAACTTCATGCACGATCACCAGCTGTCAGTTCCTGATGATTTTGGTTGGTGTAGTAAGGGTAAATTGAAGAGTTTTTAAGTCAGCCTGATTGATCATGGGTTTTAAAAGAGCCAAGCAGTTGACGGAGATGGTGAGAGTATTCGCAATGATATAGTATAGCTATGGAAGTTGATCCAAAAAGGCAAAGAGCTAAAAAGGCCTTAAATTACATTATTCCGATTCTTAAGAAATTCAATTTTAGATGGTGTATTTCTGGGTCATTCGCATGTTATTTATATGGTGTGAAGAGGCCAATAGCAGCTATTGATATTGATGTAGAAACTTATAAGGATGACCCTGCATTCAAACGTTTTATCAAAGAGGTCGAACCATTTACACAATTACCCTTCCAGCTTTGGATTGATAAAAATTATGATAATTGGGTGATGGATGTGGTGTTTGAAAAACAGTTATTGAGTATTTGTACAACTTCGGATTTAAAGCTCTTAAATAAGAAGTCCCAAATATATGAGTTGTACTATAAGCAAGGTATTCCTGAACCACTATTCATCGATTTCGAAGGGATTGCGCTCCCTGTAGCACCAAAGGAATCAGTTTTAAAGATGAAGGAAGCTCTTGCACACAAAAAAGCTGTGGATCGTGTTGATATTTCTGGAATGCAAAAGTTGCTTGATAAGTCCTAACATCTTCACCACAGAGCCCAAAGCAGGTTGTAG
>JAQBYK010000144.1 GCA_027622635.1 bacterium | reverse complement strand
ACCAGCTCCAGAGGCACCAGCTCCAGAGGCACCAGCTCCAGAGGCACCAGCTCCAGAGGCACCAGCTCCTGCTGCACCGGCCCCAGAGGCTCCAGCTCCCGCCGCACCTGCATCAACTGAGACCTTTGCAATAGACCCAAGTGCAACACCTGCAGCACCTACGGAACCTCCTACACCAGCCGCATAGTGTATACCAATAAAAATGTTTTCAAACTTACTTGATGAGATATCCGGCAATCCTAAACTACTATTAACAGCCTCAGCATTGTTTGCGGCAGTACCTGTCGCAATATGGATCTACATTTTCTTCAGAAAAGGAGAACATAGCAAAAAAACTGTCGCTATTATCTTTGCACTGGGCTCTTTAACTGCACCGGCTCTACTTGGTCTACAATATATTTGGGACAAATTTCCTCAATTCAATCTTGCAGCATTTATTGAAAACAACATACAAACTCAAAGCGCAATGTATATCGCAATGTTTGTATTATTTGGAGCAATGGAAGAAATTATCAAATTATTTGTAGTTAAAGCCGTAGATAGCAGAACAATTCTCGTAAAAAATGTAAACCACGCAATTAGATATAGCATCGTAGCAGCTCTTGGCTTTTCATTCACAGAAAACATATACTATCTATACGAATTCGCTCCAAGTATCTCAAAGGGCGAACTCATTGGAATGTTTGCATTCAGGTCAATCTTCACCATGTGCGCTCACATGATTTTCTCCGGAGTGTTTGGCTACTACTACGGAATAGGCAAATTTTCAATTGTTATGGCACATACAAAACGACTAACAGAGGGAACATCATGGGGAACAAGAACCATATCAAAGATATTCAACCTTCCATTAGAAGAAGGTTTCCGTCAAAAAACAGTGGTAAAAGGTTTATTTATAGCTATAGGTCTACATGCAACATTCAATTTTCTACTTCAATTCAACATAATTCTTCCGGTTATAGCATTCGTAGTCATTGGATTCATTTATGTAAAATTCCTTTTAAGCAGGCAAGTAGGAAAACTCATATTAGCAATTGATCCAAAAACACAAAGACCATCAACTATTGCAAAGAAAAACAAAGATGTAGTGGTTGAATTACTGGGAATGTGGGTCGAGCAAAAAAACTATGTAGATGTACTGCACGTTTGCGAAAGACTGCTGGAAAGAGATCCGGACAACCCTGTAGTAAAAGTATTCAAAGCAAAAGCATTGGATGCAATGGACAACGATGATCCATACAAAAAAATACTATCAACGGTGATAAGATCAAACGACGAATTAACAGCAAAAGAACAAAGCATCCTTTCCAAGTACACAGAAGAAAAAGAGATGTTTGGCAAAGTCAAAAAAATGATCGCAGAGAAAATTGCTCAACAACAAAGAGAACAAGGAGAATTCAGCAAAGCTAAAAACAAAATTCAAGAATTTTTGGATAAAAAGGCAATTTAGGGTAAATTATTCGCATGAGTTTATCCCAAGCAAAAGTTGCCCTCGTTTTTGACTGGATGACCAACCCGGGTGGTGCAGAAAAAGTCAATCTCGTACTTCACAGGATGTTTAAGGATGCACCGATATTCACATCCATTTTTAATCCTGACAAGTTACCCGGTTTCGAAAAAGCTTTAGTACATACCTCATTCATTCAAACCCTACCATTTGCAAAAACCCGTCATCAACTCTATCTCGGCCTAATGCCATACGCATATGAGCTCTTTGATTTAAGCGACTACGACATAGTTATCTCAAGTTCCCATGCTTGCGCCAAGGGAGTTATTACAAAACCTGAGACACTACACCTTTGCTACTGCCACACACCAATGCGTTACGCCTGGGATGATTGGCACAGCTACATCAGCGACTACAAAATGAACCCACTTTTCAAAAGATTTGCAAAGAAACGAATTCATAAAATCCGCATGTGGGACAGATTATCCGCCGATAGGGTAGACCACTTTATTGCAAATTCCACCACAACTCAAAAACGAATAAAGAAATACTATAAACGTGATTCTGAGATCGTCCACCCAATGATAAAGGCAGATAATTACAAATCAGCAAAACACAAAAACTACTTTCTTGCAGTTGGAAGACTCACACCATACAAAAGATTCGACTTGATCGTTGATACATTCAACAAAATGGGACTTCCACTTAAAATAGTGGGTACAGGGATAATGGAAAACGAACTTAGGATGAAAGCCAACGACAATATAGAATTCCTTGGATACACAAACGAAAAACATCTTCAAATACTCTATAGTGAATGCGAAGCGCTTATTTTCCCACAACTGGAAGATTTTGGCATAACTCCACTTGAATCAATGGCTTCGGGAAGACCCGTCATTGCATATAATAAAGGGGGCGCACTCGATACTGTCATAGAAGGAAAGACAGGAATTTTCTTCGATAAACAAGATGAAAACTCACTTCGTAAAGGTATTCTCGAGTACCAGAAAACCAAAGGAAACTTCCGCTCAAAAACCTTGCAAGCACACGCGGCAAAATTTGATGAAAAAGAATTCAAGAAAAATTTCATGAATGTCCTAAGGCAGAAATGGAAAGAACACCAAATTAACCGGTAAGAACAGCCAACACTATATTAACAAAAGCCCAGGCTACCATTGTAATAGCCATACCGGCAACACCATACATAATAGCCTTTTTCCCCTTATCCTTATCCTCGGAAATCCCTGCAAAGAGATAAAGATATCCACCATAAACAACTCCCCCAACGGCAATAAGACCGGCAAGACCAATGACAAACTCTAAGATTGTTCTAATAAAATACGGAACCATCCATAATTTTATGTTTCCGGTTTTAATAGCGCATCCAAGTAAAATAGAAGGTAA
>JAQBYK010000008.1 GCA_027622635.1 bacterium | reverse complement strand
CGCTTAACTGAGGCTGATAAAGAGAAGCTTCAGGTAAAACGCAATCTTCGAATGATTGAGGCGCTTTGGAATCCAACTATGCCTGAAACAAGCGAGTCTCTAGAAGATAAGCGTGCTGTATTGAGTGCTATTTTGAGTATTGGATATGAAGCGAGAATAAACCATCAGGAAATAGCTGATTGGATATTTGGTAAGGGGGCTGTGGATGTTGAGAGGGATTTGGAGGATTTATGGTTGGATCGAAGTGGCTTTCTTTCTGAAGATATTGATCCTGGGTTTTCTGTGCCGTCCTCCGGTGGTCAAAATATGGACCCTGGTTTCACAAAAAAAATTAAGGAACCAGGTTGGCTAGCTACGCAGCTTGAAGCTCAAAAAGCTGATTACCATCCAGATAATGAAATTGAGATGTGGGTTACTCCAACACATTCCATATCTGTTTCTTATACAAATTCGAATATTATTTTGCTAAGTGATCCTCCTAAAATACCAAAACCTACCATTGAAATTACTACTAATAGAAATTTTGGGAATGTTTATAAGGATCCCCATTTAAACAGAGACTATGATTTTCCAATTCGAAAGATGAGCGTTGCTAATTTTGCAGAGGCAAATAAGGAATTACGCAACTATATTGAGTGGTTAAGAGGGAAAGATAAATATGAGGTAACAGGATTAACTGAAGGTGGTCACCATAGACCTGGTTCAGGTGATGGAGCCCGATCTGGCAGAGGACCACTTGATGTAAATCCAGGTAGTGTTGAAGGTGGTGGGGAAGGTCCTAGAAGAGAAATTGAGTTTGATTATACTGAATTAATTGAAAAACTTGCAAAATCTACTGATATGAAATGGATTCTTGGACAATGGCGAATAGCTGAACAACGTATTGGAGGAGAAGTGGGAAAAAGGATTTTTGAAGCAATCTTGGGTAACAAGTATGTAAATTCAAATCAAGTTAATTTGTATAAATTTTTCGAAGTTATAAGGAAAAAAGGAAGTGAAGAATATTTAAATGCAATAATTGAAAAAGCGCCAAATACAAGGGAGTTTTTAAAGTATTTAGCTTGGAATTTAAGCAAATGGATAAATGCTGAAATTCGTAATGAAGCACAATCGCTTTCATTTATCAGAGACTATGTTCTTGGAGCTGATTCAAAATATCTAAAAAATCTTGTAGCTTGGATTAAATATTACAAGAAAAGTCATCCTGATAGATATACTTGGCTTAATATTTAAGCTCTATCACCGATTAATTTAACCAGGTCTACTATTCGGCAACTGTAGCCCCATTCGTTGTCATACCAGGAAAGTACTTTAACCAATGTTCCGCCAATTACTTCCGTTGAAAGAGCGTCGAATATTGAGGATAGTGGTGACTTTTTGTAATCCATTGAAACAAGCGGTAGATCACTGTACCCAAGAATCCCTTTTAGTTGCCCTTCTGCGGCTTCCTTGAATTTTGCATTTACCTTTTCTATCGTTGTTTCTTTGGAAACATTTACTGTTAGATCTACAAGTGAAACTGTTGGTGTTGGTACACGGATCGCCATTCCGTTTAGCTTTCCTTTCAATTCCGGAATTACCATGGCAACTGCTTTAGCGGCGCCGGTTGTTGTAGGGATGATATTTTCTGCTGCAGCTCTTGCTCTGCGTAAATCTTTATGTGGTAAATCAAGTATTCTTTGATCATTAGTATAAGAATGAATTGTTGTCATTAAGCCGTTTACGATTTCAAAGCTGTCGTTTAGGACTTTAGCCACCGGAGCTAAACAATTTGTTGTACATGATGCATTTGATAAAATATGGTGTTTTTCCGGATTGTAGTCTTGATCATTTACTCCAATTACTGTGGTAAAATCAATTTCATCTTTGGCGGGAGCTGAGATTATGACTTTTTTTGCGCCTGCCGTGAGATGTTTGGAAGCGAGTTCACGGCTTGTGAATATGCCTGTGGCTTCTATTACTATGTCAACTTCAAGCTCCTTCCATGGGAGATTTTCAGGGTCTCTTTCTGTTAGAACTTTGTATTTCTTTCCTCCCACTACGATATCTTCTCCATCTGCTTGTACATCTTCATCAAGGGTGCCGTAATTAGTGTCGTATTTGAGTAAGTGTGCCATCGTTTCCGCATCTCCAAGGTCATTGATAGCGACTATGTCAAAATAGTCTTTTTCCAGATTTATACGAAATACTTGGCGGCCTATTCTGCCAAAGCCGTTTATTGCAACTTTAGGTTTCATATTTGAATGGTTATATGTTTTCGGGGGATAGTCTAAACTTTCTTTTTTAATTTTTCCAATGCTTTTTTGTTGAAATTAGCTAAATTCATGTGTAACTTTTGTCGCATGGATAGAGTTGGTTTAAATGATCCCAATGCGGTGGAGAAGGCAGTGAATACTTTGGATGAGGGGGGAATAGTGATGCATCCAACTGAGACTTGTTATGGTTTTGCGGTGGATATCTTTAATGAAGATGCTTTAAAGAAGCTGTATTATGTTAAGGATATGAAGTCCGACAAGCCTATTAGTATGATGGTTGATAGTATTGAAATGGCCCGAGAATATGGTGAATTTTCCGATAAAGCCTTGGAGTTTGCAAAAAAATATTGGCCCGGACCGCTTTCCATATTGGTTCCCAGGAAGGCCACTTTGCCTGAATTCTTTAATAAAGGGCATGAATTTGTATCTATCAGGCTTTCCGATCTGGAGTTTTGCCAAAATATGATTATGAAATTTGGACAACCCGTTACAACTACAAGCGCAAATGCAGCGGGAGAAAGTGAACTTTATATACCTGAAGTGTTGCCCGGCATAGATTGTATCATTGATGGTGGAAAACTTGTTGATAATAAGCCGTCCACCTTGGTTAAAATTGATGGTGACAAGGTCGAGGTTTTGAGAGAAGGTGGATTGGTGATCTAGTTAAGTAAAGAGATCCAGTATTGCAAAGACCGATTCAAAGCCCGCGATTAGCAACATGGCTCCTATTGCCGTACCTGTAGCTATCAGACTTAGTGCTTTCCAATAGTCTACCCCAAATAGAAAGGCTATTAAGGCACCTGCGCCGCTACCGCTGCCTGGTAATGGGATTGCGACTACTGTAATCAGGAAAATAGCTCCATATCTTTGAAATTTTTTGGAATGTTCTTTTCGTGTTCTGTGGAAGAGTTTTTCAAAGAATGAGTCTATTTTTATGGATTTCTTTCTTAGGTAATTTGAAATTGGACCAATGAGGGCCAGCATTAGTGCGGCCGGAACAATGCTTCCAGCAACTGCAAACAGAAAGGTGCTTGTTGTTGAAAGCCCGAACTTAGCTCCAAGCGGAATAGCTATCTTGAGTTCAAGAAATGGAATCATTGCTGAAAAAAAGATGATTAACTCTGTAGTCATAATGCTATTTAACTCTTTATTGTATTGGTGGTAAAGCAAAATTTTGCTTGCCAGGAATGGTGTTCAAAAAAATTAGACAATAAACAGGACTTTGTTCAACAGAAAAACCGCATGGCGGTTTTTCTCTGTATGTAGACGTGATCGTGGCCTAATGTGTGACTTACGACTAGTATTATTGTACGTAATGCCTGTGTACTTGTTGACCGGATTTCTATTTACCCCTATTTTAAGGTGGTAGAGTCCAGTAAAAAATTTATACACATTTTGCACACAAGTTTTGAACACAACCATCGATTTACAGCATGTATCAGTCCTGAAAGAGGAGGTCGATAAATTCCTGGACTTGAGTGATCTTGTAGTAGATGCAACATTGGGCCTTGGGGGACATAGTCTGGATATACTCAAGAAGATAGGAAAAAGTGGTGTTTTATACGCATTTGATCAGGATGAACGCAACTTGGAGGAAGCAAAGACCAGGCTAAAGGAATATGAAAAACAAATTGTATACTTAAAAGATAATTTTCGTTACTTAAAAACTAGGATATGCGAAGCGAGCGCAAGCGAGCAGAGCATAGTTACCGCCATTTTGTTTGATCTGGGCCTGGCTTCCACCCATGTGGATACAGCCGATAGAGGATTTTCTTTTAATCTTGATGGCCCACTTGATATGAGATTTGATCCTAACTCAGACCTTACAGCTGCTCAAATTCTCAATACATATGATGAAGACGCTTTGGCTGATATTTTCTTTAAATATGGAGAGGAGCCTATGTCCAGGAGGGTTGCCAGAAGAATTTGTGAGGAGCGAAAAACTGCCCCTTTTGATTCAACTGTACGATTTAGGGAATTCTTAGAAGAAATTCTTCCTAAAAAGCGAACACAAAAGTCTCATCCCGCCACCAAAATTTTCCAGGCTTTAAGGATAGAAGTGAATGATGAATTAAATGCTTTGAAAGAGGCTTTGGCTCAAGCATTTGAGATTTTAAAGGTTGGAGGAAGAATTGTTGTGATTTCCTATCATTCTCTTGAAGATAGAATAGTTAAACAATTTTTTAAAGAATTACTTCAACCTCCGGGAGATGGTATTTATAGCAATCATGGTGAGCCTCAGGTCGAAGCTCTTACAAAAAAACCGGTAACACCTAGTGAGCGAGAGATTTCCTCAAATCCTCGCAGCAGAAGCGCAAAATTACGCGCTTATCGTAAATTAAAAATTCATTGAAAATTGTAAATTGAAAATTGAAAATTAAAAAAATATGTCGCAACTTATTCTCTCACGTGGAAACACCTATAAAAAAAGCATAATCAAGCGGTTCTTTCCTAATCTTGAACCCGGTCCATACTTTTTGATATTGTCTTTGATTACATTTGTGATCTTGATAACTGTTACTACCTTGATTTTTTCTACAAGGCAGGTAACAAAAGGCTATGTTTTGAGTAAGTTGGAAAACCATCATCAGGATTTGGTAAAGAAAAGCGAACAGAGCGAGATGTTAATTTCAAAAGCTCGTTCTTTAAACTTTATTCAGCAATCTTCTAAAGTACAGGCAATGGTTGAACCTCCGGAAATTGTTTTCTTAAATGGAGATAGTGCGATAGCCAGTAGATAGGGCTAAAATCACTTTGAAAAATCCCTGATTTTACTATAGAATGGCGCCTATAGGGCATTTAAATTTAGCTTATGTCAACTCTTACAGCTTCTAACTTACATAAAATGAAAAAGTCAGGTGTTTCGTCTCATGACAGGTCTTCACAAAATGATCCCATGAAGTTTTTTCGGGATTTGACTTACTCTACCGGTGAATTGGCCAGATTGCGCCAAATAGTAAGGGATAGTGGTCACAGTTTGATTCTTCCCTATGATCAGTTTATTGAGCATGATAATCGTCATATAGAGCCTAATCCTGAGGCTGCCAATCCTGATTATATTTGTAAATTGGCTGTGGAGGGTAATTATAATGCTGTAGCTATTCATTATGGAGTTGCAAAAAGATATTGGAGCAAATTAGCCGGCTCAGTTCCGCTTCTTCTTAAACTCAATGGCAAAACTTCTATTCCTTCTCAGGCAAAACCTCTCAGTGTTCACACTTCCTGGGTTGAAGATGCCGTGAGAATGGGTGCTGCTGCTGTGGGGTATACAATGTATTATGGTTCGCCAAGGCAGGATGAGGATTTACCTCAATTAGCGGCTGTTAGAAAGGAATGTGATAGGTATGGTATGCCGCTTGTTGTTTGGGCATATCCAAGAGGTGAAGCTGTTGATGCAAAAGGTGGTAAAGAAACCAGCTATATGATTGAGTCCGCGGTTAGAATGGCTACTGAAATGGGTGCGTCTGTTGTTAAGGCCAATTTGCCGAATGCGGCTGATGATGGTTATTCCGATTTAGAAGGTGTTCCAGAAATTTATAGAAATATTGAAAAGAAACTTTCCGCACTTTCCGCTAAAGACCAAAAGTGGGAAAGAGCAAGGCGTGTTGTTGAAGC
This sequence comes from bacterium, assembly GCA_027622635.1. Classification (GTDB taxonomy): domain Bacteria; phylum Patescibacteriota; class Gracilibacteria; order UBA1369; family LOWO2-01-FULL-3; genus JAQBYK01. The sequence goes on along the minus strand of JAQBYK010000008.1, from coordinate 12,672 downwards.
TGCTCAAGGTGTTCCTGTACTTTTTAGTGGGGGATCGCAGATTGGAGATAGTGATTTAATGGAAAATGCACAGGCGTGTACTGATGCCGGTGCTTTTGGATTTATTTTTGGCAGAAACATGTGGAAAAGGGAGTGGAAAGATTCCTTGAGTATTACTAAAAAGTTCCAGGAAATGCTTGATTCCCAATAATCAATTACTATGCCTATAAGAATTGCTATTAATGGTTACGGTCGAATAGGCCGCGGCTTGCATCGACAAATCATCAATTCAAAGGAGTTTGAGATTGTTGCCATTAACAGTCGTGCTTCCGCCGATTCCCATGCTTATCTTTTGAAATACGACTCTTTGTATGGAAAATGTGATGCGGATATTGAGGTTGAGGGACAGAATCTTAAAATCAATGGAAAAACTATATATGTTTATCAGATTAAGAATCCTTCCGATCTGGATTGGAAAAAACATGATATAGATATTGTGATTGAATCTACCGGCAAATTTACTTCACATAAGGATGTTGAAAAACATCTTGATGCCGGTGCTAAGAAAGTTTTGATTACGGCTCCGTGTAAAGACAAAACGGTGCCAAATATTGTTATGGGTGTTAACGATAGCGAATTTGATGCTGACAAATACGATGTTTTTTCAAATGCGTCATGTACGACGAATTGTCTTTGTCCCGTGATGAAAGTTTTGCATGAAGCTTTTACTCTTGAGCAGGCATTTGTTACTACGATTCATGCTTTTACTTATACTCAAAATTTGCTTGATAATTCTAATCCTGAGGATTTTAGGAGGGCGCGTAGCACAACAGAGTCGATAATTCCTACTTCAACGGGTGCTATGGCGGCCCTGGGACGCGTAATACCCGATTTGGCGGGCAAGGTTTCAGGGATGGCATTTAGAGTGCCTATACCAACAGTTTCTTGTCTTGATATAGTCGCGAAAGTTGATGCTCAAGTTTCCGCGGAGCAAATTAATCAAGCCTTTATTGATGCGGAAAACTCCGGTTTAAAGGGAATTCTTGGTACTTGCGATGAACCTTTGGTGTCTGTTGATTTTAGGGGAGATGCCAGAAGTGCGATTGTTGATTTGGAAAACACTATGGTTTTGCCCGGTGGCTTCATAAAAGTGATCGCCTGGTATGATAATGAGTGGGGGTATATTTCAAGAATAACGGATTTGATAAGATGGCTGAAATTGCGTTAAAACAGTATTTGGAAAATGGAGATATTGATGAGGGGCTTGTTTCTGTGATTTTGGACCTGTCTTCTGTTTTTGAAAAAATTGCGCAATCATTTAAAACGGTTGATACGGGAAAGGCCGGATCTCAAAATGTTTATGGAGAAGAGCAAAAGGTGTTGGATGTTCTTTCAAATGATCTTTTTGAAGACTATATGAGAAAAAATCAATATGTTGGATTGATTGCTTCAGAGGAATTGGATGGTGAGATAAAGGTTGATGGTTCACCTTACGCTGTTTGTAGTGACCCTCTTGATGGGTCATCCTTGATAGATGTCAATTTATCGGTTGGAACAATTGTTGGTATTTACAAAACGGACACTTTCATCGGTTCTAAGGGGAGAGATCAGCTTGCATCTGTGGTAGGTGTTTATGGTCCGCGTACCACTATTTTATTGACTGCAAAGAAAGGTGTTCATGAATTTACTCTTAGAGATGGTCAGTTTTTCTTGAGTAAAGAGAATTTAAAGGTTGTAGAAGGGAAAATGTTTGCACCCGGAAATTTGCGTGCGTGTAAGTATCGTCAGGATTATACTGATTTACTTAATTTTTGGGTAAAAGAGCAATATACTCTTCGTTATTCCGGAGGAATGGTTCCCGATATTAATCAAATTATCCTCAAAGGGAAGGGAATATTCTCTTATCCGGGCTATGAAGATTACCCGGATGGTAAATTGAGATTACTTTTTGAATGTGCCCCTATGGCACTTTTGATGGAGCAGGCGGGAGGAGCTGCTTCCGATGGTATTAATAAAATATTAGATAAGGAATTGTCAAGCATAGAACAGAGATCACCGATTTTTATTGGGAGCAAGGCGGAAGTTGCTCGTTGTGAAGAATATTTGAGTCGAACTTAGATTGACTTTTTAAGTGGTGTTCAATAACATTCTTGATACTTGCTAAATTTATGGAAATGTCGTCTGGTGATTTAAAATTGAGGTTTGATGAGATAGAAAAGCTTGTTAAAATCGCTCAAACCGGGGATCAAGATTCTTTTGCGCAAATATATGAAATATTTGTGGATCCAATCTATCGATATGTCTTTTTTCGTGTAAAGGCAGTGGATGCTGAGGATTTGGTGGAAACTGTGTTTTTGAAAGTGTGGCAAAATATTCGTCAATATAAACCCAAGAAACGCTCTTTTTCCGCGTGGATTTTTAGGATTGCCCACAATTTGGTGGTTGACTATTATCGTTCATCAAAAGACAAGCATGTGGATGAATTGAGTGTACAAATCCCGGATACTAAAAGGGAACATAATCCAATCAGAGTTACTCAAGGTGTTTTGGATAATGAAAAACTTAAAATTGCAATTGGCAAAATAAAAAAACAGTACCAGGAAGTTATAATTTACAAGTTTGTTAATGAATTATCCAATAGGGAAATCTCTGAAATCATGAGGAAAAGCGAGGGTAGTTTAAGAATCTTACAATTTAGGGCCTTAAAAGCACTGAGACGTGAATTGGAGGAGATGGGTGTAAAATACGATTTATAGTGTAACAGAGCGAATAATTTAACGTTTGACTAACTGTATGGATAGAGAAAAAATAAATCTAAAAAACGAAAAATTGGCCAGGGCGGTTTTGGCACTTTATAAGCCCAATCTCCAAAGTCATAGAAGAAAAGCTCTAAAGGAGCATATTCTTTTGCAGTTGGATTTGCCGATGGAGCAAAGTTGTACTTTGTCTTTTGAATCTATTAAAAGGTCAATTCGTCTTGCGGTTTCTAATTTGAAGCTTGAGAAAGCGGCCAAAGTAAATATCAAGGAGCATATTTTCTCCTATATTGAGAGTCATTCTCAAAAAAGATTTTTCATTGGCAATATATTTGCTTTCCATAAAAAATTGATTAGCCTGGCCATGGTTTTTGTTTTATTTTTTGGACTCTTTGGTTTTATAAATATAGATACAAATATTGTTAGAGCGGCTACCTTTACTAAATTGGAATCTTTTGAGGGTGGTGTTTTGCTTGAGAGAGAGGGGGAATTTGTGGATATCTATCCAGGAATCGAGATTAGAGAAAGAGATAAAATTATCACCGGGGAGGATGGACAGGCAGTGATAGAGTATTTTGATGATAGTGTTAGTAGATTGGCAAATGATTCACAGATATTTGTAAACGAACTGAGTGGAGATAGTTTTAGAAGTAGAGTAAGTATTTCTCTTTTAGGTGGTTCCGGGTGGTTTAAAGTTGTAAATCTTGTTGAGTCACATTCTTCTTTTGTTGTTGAATCATCCGATGTTTATGCCAGTGCTTATAGGGCTGCTTTTAATGTTCATGTAGATACTGATGAGCTTGAAATTGGAGTTTTTGATAACTCTGTTGATGTGCTTTCCGGTACTGAAAGAGGAAAAGTCAATAGTGGTGAAAAGATTGTTGTTGATACTGTTTCCAAGAAAGTTAATAGTGTTCAGAAATTGGAAGATGAAGAAAAGGATGCTGAGTGGATAAGGGATAATTTGGAGAATGACAAACTTTATTTAACTGCTGTTGATGAAAGGCTTCTAACTGCCAAAATTGAGGCTATTGGAATTGATATGAATGATGATTTCTCACTGGAAAAATCTCTCAGAGAAGATGTTTTGCTTTTTTTAACCTTTGATGATGTAAAGAAGGGGAAGATTGAATTGGATCTTGCGGAAAAGGATTTTGTTGCCGCACAGGTAAAGTTGCATAAGGATAATCTTTCTGAAGAAGAGAGGCTTGCTGCAAATGAGGCTATTTTGTCATTTGTGAATGAAGTAGATGAGTTTTATGATTTGGTTGATGAAGTTTCAACAACTGATAAGCTTTATGCTGCGGAACTTGGGCAGTATGTTGAAGACAAAATTTTTAAGCAGAAGAAGGATTTGTTTGTAGTTTCTCCACAATCGCCTGGTTATGAGGCTAAAAAGGTTGTAAATGATCTGGAGTTACTTATTGCTGATAGCGATATGGAACGTATAGGAATAATGTCAGACCATGTTGTTGAAAAATTAGGGTTTGTTGATGGGTTGGATGAAGATGAGGTAAATGATGCCTTGGTTTCCGAAGTTGTAGAGGATTATAAGAAAGTCCTTGGTTTGGTAGATGGGCTTCCTGAGGAAAATAAAGATTTAGCCAATAAAATAGTCGATAATTTTGTCTTTTTTGAGGCTTCAAAAATTATTCCTGCCAAGGATGTTTCCGACTTAAAGGCAGGGGTTTCGAAGATTTCAGGCGAGGAAGTTTTGCCGGTTATAATTGCTACTCCGGTTCAAGAGGTTGTTGATACTTTTTATCCTGATATTTTGTCTGAAGATTTCGAGACTTTGGATCCGGATTCGGAAATTTTAACTCCCGAACCGATTATTCAAGGTCCATTTGGTGTTGAAATAAAGGGTGATAAACCACTTCCGCCTTTCTTACAGGATATTCAATAGTCCCAGGAGTGTGCCGAATGCGCCCATAATTCCACCTATAATCCAGAAGCGCATTACGATTGTAAATTCTTTCCAGCCGCTTTGTTCAAAGTGGTGATGTATTGGGGCAATTTTGAAAACTTTTCTTTTGAAGAGTTTTTTTGATGTGAGTTGAATTATTACCGAGAGTGTTTCAATTACAAAAATGAATCCAATAATCGGTAGGATTAAGGTTTGGTCTGTTAGCATCGCAATTACCCCAAGTGTTGCTCCAAGCGCGAGCGAACCTGTGTCTCCCATGTAAAATTTGGCCGGAGGAACATTGAACCATAGAAATGCTAACACAGCGCCCGTGATAACGGCACAGAGAGCTGAAAGTATTAATAGACCTTGGATGAAGGCAATTACCCCAAATCCTGCAAAGGCCATGATCAATAGTCCACTGGCCAGACCATCCAAACCATCAGTAAAATTGACGGAATTTGCTGTTGCGATAATAATGAATATGAAAATAGGGATGTACCAAATTCCCACTTCGAGTGCTTCTATTCCCGGTATGGGCACCGATATTGAATCATATCCAAGTTTGTAGTGGAACCAGTAGGCTCCCGCCGCACTAAAGATTGTCAGCCAAAGTAATTTAATTTTTGCGCTAAGTCCTTTCGTTTTTCCTATTCCTTTTACATTTAAATAATCATCAATTGCCCCAAGTACACCACATGTAAGAAGTGTAAATAGGGGAATCCATGTTTCTTCTCTACTAAATAGTGAATGTTGGAACAATCCTAATTTTTTTAAAACCATCGAAATCAAGACTGTGAGTATAATTGTTCCCCAAATAAGGAGTCCTCCCATTGTTGGAGTGCCGCTTTTTTTTGCGTGTAATGTTGAGAACAGGCTGGATTTTTCTCCTGAAATTGCGGTTTCACGAATTTGTTTTCCAATCTTGAATTTTATCAATTGGTTTGTGAACCATGGGGTTAGGATTAGTGCTAATACGAAAGCTACGGTTCCTGAACCGATTATTAGTATAAGGTCTTCTATTATTTCACTTAAATCAATAACGCGCATTTTATGGCCAATTATATGCTCTAAATACCCAGTCAATCAGTATCTTGGTTTCCAAAAATCTTGCTGGGCTATTTAATACTACTGTGATTATTTCGTTGCCGTCTTCGTTTTCAGCTATTGCAACAAGGCATAGGCCCGCACCGTCGGTTTTGCCTGTTTTTAAGCCCTTTACACCCAAGTAGTTACCCAATAAATCGTTAGTTGATTTGAGTTTATGAGTTATAGCTCTATCAACTGAACTTACATTTATTTCTTTTGTGTTTACCACTGTTTGAACGAATTTATTTTGATATACATAATTTCCAAGTTTGGCTATGTCATAAGCCGAAGAATAATTATCAGGTCCATCCAGTCCAACTGGATTAGAAAAATTTGTGTTTATTAGGCTCAGTTCCAGGGCTCTTTTGTTCATTTTTTCGACGAATTTTTGTACACTTTCCGCGTTGTGTTCGGCAAGTGCTACAGCACTGTCATTAGCTGAATTTATTAATGCCCCGTATATTAGATTTTCTATAGTTATTTCTTCTCCCGCTTTAAGGTGCATAGAAGAACCGCTTGTGCTTGCGGCGTTGTGACTGACTATCACTATTTCGTCTAATTTATTTTCTTCTAGAATTATCAATACCGTCATTAACTTTGTGATACTTGCGATTGGCATTCTTTCATTTGCGTTTTTTTCAAATAATGTTTCTCCGGTTTTTGTATCTATGGAAATTACCCCTTTAGCTTCTATTAATGGTGAAATGAAGTATTCATCTTTTACAGGAACTTTTTGGGATTCCATGATTTGTTCGAAGCTGAGACTTGCGGTTTTGATTAAGGATTTGTCTGTTTCAACCTGAATGGTTGAATTCAAGTCTGTTTGAAGTATTGAAGCTATGTATATGCTTAGCAGGCTAGTTAACATCTAATTCTTTTTTGGTTAGGTGACGGAATTTGCCCTTTTTTAAGGCTCCAAGTTGTATTTTGGATATACGGATTCTTTGCAAGTATTTCACAGGATGATTGACTTTCGCAAACATTTTTCTTATTTGTCTCTTGCGTCCCTCATGTATTGTTATTCTTAGAGAAGTTTCATTACTTGACTGTTTCAAAATCATAATTTTTGCAGGACTTGTTTGTACTTTTTCTATGGTAATCCCTTTTTCCAATTTTTCTTTATTGGTATTTTCTAATTTGCCTTTGATTTTGGCAAAATATTCTTTTTCACATTCAAATTTCGGGTGTGTAAGTCTATTTATGAATTCTCCATCGTTGCTGAATATAAGCAGCCCTTCCGTATCTTTGTCGAGTCGTCCTGCCGGTTTTAGAGTTTTATAGCCCGGGAGTAATTCCATAACTGTCATTCTATCCTTTTCGTCGTTTCTTGTGCTTATATATCCCGATGGCTTGTTTAGGGCAATGTATACCTTTTCTTCTTTGCTTTTGATTGGAATATTATTTACTTCAACTTTGTCTTCGGATTCATTAATTTTTGCACCTAATTCTTTAACGATTTTTCCATTAATTTTAACTGAACCCTGCGAAATTAATTCATCCGCTTTTCTACGTGAAAATTTGCTATTGCTTGCTATGAATTTATTGATCCTCATTAGTGACGGTGTCATCTGTTGGTGTAGCTGCTTTTGTTTGCGGGAGGTAATAGAATGGATCACTTACATAATTTTTGGAATTGCCGTAGTCACTACCAATTTCGATTACAATATCTGCGAATTCCAAGTATCCTTTTTCAAAATATTCTTTTGGCAGATCAGTGCTTTCTTTTCCCGGAATGAGTTTTTGCAAGAAATTTAATGCATTCGGTCTTGATTTTATTTCTTCACCATCTTCATCGTATTTTTGCTTATAGTAGTATGTTGTTTCGCTTATGTCAGATGATTTTGCATTTCCAAATTTAACGATATCAAAACAGAATCTTTTTAGAACTTGCTTTGTTTCTCCAGCTATACCTCCTGTTCCTGTACCGTTTAATATGTGAATTTTAGCCTTTTCTGTTGCTATTGTGGGTAGATTGAAATTTAGATCTGAGTATCGGTGTATAAATTCAAATCCTCCTGCTGGCAGTAGTATAAACATGCCGTTATAAAATTCTCTTGCCGGAGTATAAAGAAAACCTCCACATTGTGTTGGGTCATCGTGGATTAGTTTATGAGAAATTTGATCCTGACTATAATCTTCTGCCATAGATCCCAAGGTGAGAATTTCTTTTACCGTTATGTTGGTTTCAATGTTGCTTTTTAGGGTGTTTAAGATTTCGGTTATTTTGTCTCGGCTAAATATGATTTCTGTTTGCAGTGCTTTTTCTTTTACTGCGTATATAATTTGTTGTTGTCTGTTTGCACGGTCAAAATCTGAAGTGGTTTTTCGGCTGCGAGCATATTTCAGAGCTACTTCACCATCTAAGTGGTGCTGTCCTTCAGATATTGAGAATGGTTCATATAGGAATGTTCCGTCTTTGGGGTAGTATGGATCGTAGATCGATTTTTCTACATATACATCTATTCCCCCGAGTGCGTCTATTAATTCTTTAAATCCATCGAAGTCTAATTTAACCCAATAATGGATTGGAATGCCCATCATGTTTTCTACCTTATCCTTCATGTCATTGAGCCCTTCCGTATTACTCCCATAGTAGTTTTTTGCGTTGTAGTAGACTTCGTTTATTCTTGAGTTTCCTATAATTTCGTCTTTTACATACATGTCTCTTGGAATGGAAACCAATGTAAGCAACTTATTTTCATCATCCAGGCTTGCAACTATAATGGTATCCGTTAAATCTCCTCCTTCGTGGTTTTTACCTCCTGTGCCGAGTACAAGAAAATTTGTGTGATTATAGGCATCTGTTTGAAGTTTTTCTCCTGCTATCTTTAAAAAAACGGTGAAGTTTATGTTCCTTACCGCCTCGGTTATGCCTATAAATAGCAAAAAGATAACTATTAGTGAAGCCAGTAGGCTTACACTTAAACTGATTTTCCTTCTGGAAATTTTTTTGGGGATTTCATTGTTTTCCTTCGGTAGATTTTTGCGTATTTTCTTTTTTTTGAAATTCATATTGATTTAGCTTGGGTTGTTTAGTATTAGGATTGAATGGATTAGGCCTGTGTCGTCAAGTTGTATGTCTATTCCCATAACTTCCCAAAGAGAATCTAAAATATTGTCTTCTTCAGTTAGAATTGAATCGAGGATTTCTTCCCATAGGTTATGAGTTCTTCCTATGGCTTGTGCTGAACCGGTTACGCTGTTTTGCTGTAGTGCGTCTGAAAAAATTTGGTTTGTAAGCTGCTCATTATCAATTATAGCTTTGTCGTTAACATATTTGCTGGCTGCGTCGGCGTTTGTTGTGCCAATAAGTGCGGAAAGTCCTTGATTTGATCTTTTATCATTAATTTCGTTCAGGAGTTCAGATTTATAATTTACCAGATCTGTTTCTGTAATTTCGGAAGTGGAAAATTCTTCCGCTATGTATAAGTGTCCTTCTGAAAGTGAGATTCCTAATCCAACTTCGGTCCAGTCAGGGTTAAGTATATTTTGTCTGTGTGCCGCGCTTCGCATAAGACCAAAATGAGCTCCAAGTATTGAGGTGTCTTTTGCTATGTTTTCTGAAACGGAAGTTTTGATTCCTGCTTTTATTCTCCTATCATCAGGAGTTTCGTTGTTGAGATTGACGTGTGCGAAAAAATCATTGTCCGCCATATCTTGAGAGTGTCCTTCCGCTAAATTATTTAGATCTCCTCTTGTAGTTATTAAGGCAAAGCCATGTTCTTGGCGGCTTGAATTTATAGCATTAAGCAACTCATTTCTCAATTCCGATAAATCAAAACTTTCTTCAAACAATTCCCGATCGTGTAAATCAAGGAAATCAGGTATTAGCGGAATTTCAGATCCTATGTATATTGGGTGGTTTAGGATAGCTTCTCCGAATTTGTCATTTATTTCTACTATATAGCGACCGGTTTCTGTTGGAGTGTAGTCAAAACTGAAATTTCCTCCACTTGGGATTATGGTACTGCCAAAGTAGCTGCTTGTAGATGCGCTTGTTGTAAGATCAAATTCTTCGACAAGTCCATTTGGTTTTATGGTATAAGCTGAAAGTTTGGTGTCTACATTTACTGTTCCACTGAAACTTATGTCAGTTACTACACTCATTGTGTCTACTACAGTTGTGTTGATATCATCACTTATGGAGTCGAAACTGTGTTCTGTTGCTGTAATAGTTTCTGTGCTGCTTGTTACAAAATCCGAATTGATTGAAAGTGGTTTTGTAGAGGATAGATTTGCTGTCTCAACTTTGTATGAAACCGCACCCTCTGAAAAATCTTTGAAATCCCTGTATTGAATTGGAATACTCCCTATGTCTTGTCTGGTGGTATATGTAAATTCATTATTGTTTTGAGTAAATGTAATTTTTTTGACTGTTGAATTTGCCGTGTTGCTGAAGTTTAAGTATGTTTTGTCGTCTTTGTATGACATTGATAGAGAGTTTGCCGGGGTAGCCGCAATAGAGGCGGTGGATTTAGACGGTAAAGAAGATAGTACCGATATTGGTTTAGCCTTACTTGTCCCACTGTCTCCGGGTAGTAAGCCCATGTTGAAGTTTCCTGTTTTTGTGAAATAAACGGGTACTTTGAAATGATTATTGTCGAGGTCTTCGCTGAAATAACTGTTGGTATCATTACTTGTTCCGTTGAGTATAACTGTTACTTCTTCTGTGCTTCCGGAAGTGACATCGCCTTCAATATAATATATTTCGTTTTCGTAGAATGTGTTTGGCAGATCTTCCGACAGGGTTATATTGTCATAAAATGTTTTTGATATGGTGCTAAAGGCTGCGGGAGTAAAATCTTCATCTTGTATATCCGTGCTTGTTGATTCCGCTTCTGGCTGCGGTTCCAGTTCCGGTTCCGGTTCCGGTTCAGGTTCAGGTTCAGGTTCCAGTTCCGGTTCCGGTTCTTGCTCAGGTTCCGTATCATTTTCTTCAGATTCTTTTTCAATTAATGTGCGATAGATGACTTCGCTAATATTTGCTCTGGTCATGAATGTGCTCGGCGAAAAAATACTTCCTTTTTCTTCCAGGTAGCCATGGTCTAGTGCATAGCTTACGTAGCTTATGTACCATTCATCTGTCGGAGTATCTTCAAATGGCTTTGTGTTTACATTTATTGGGAGTACCCAGTTTTGGACCTTTGCCAGCACTTTTAATGATTCTACTTTGTTAATGGTTTGTTCCGGTTTGAAAGTCCCGTCGGGATATCCGTTTATCCATCCTTCGCTGTAGGCTTTTTTGATATATGGGCCATACCAGGCATTATGGTCAATGTCCGGAAATGGTGTGGTATCTGTTGAGTCTGTTGCAATATTTGAGCCTTCAATTATTATTTTAAGAAATTCCGCTCTGTTGACAGAATTAGAGGGTTGAAAACTGCCGTCTTCGTAGCCATTTATAACGTTGTTTTCTTGTAGATATTCTATTGCTTCAAAGTTTTTGTGAGCTTGTTTTACATCAGAAAAATCAGCATATGTAGTAGTCGGGGTGATGCTTGCAATTATGACTGCAATAATTACTAAGTTTGAGAGTGTTTTTTTCATTTTTCTTCGAGGAATACGCCTGGCTATAGTACTGATTTTTTGTGTTTTGTGCAATTTGGAATCCTTTGTAATACAAAAAATTTAGAAAAATTTTAACTTTGTTTTGTATACTGATTCTTATGGATAATTTTTCAGTATTTTTTGGCTTTATGTTCATGTTTTTGACCGGAATTTTGTTTGGAAGTTTTTTTGTTGACGGAAGTGTTCTTAAGGCCTTTGTTGTTTTCATTTTTTCCCTATGTTATTTGAGGGCTTATGTATGCGTTTCAAGTTGTGATATTTTCAAATACTTGTTGTTTTTCTTGGCCTTTTCCCTTGGTTTTGGCAGGTTTTTATATTCCATACACGAACCTCTTTCATACCAGGGATTTGTGAGTTTTGAAGCTTGTATTGTTGATGAAGTGGATGAAAGAAGTGATATGGTAAAATATGTGGTTAAAAGTGAGCAATTTGGGAATGTACTTATAAATGCTTTTCCTTTTCCTCTTTATAGTTATGGTGATTGTTTGTTAATTGAAGGTGATATTCTTACTCCTGAAAATTTTGGGGATTTTCAATATGACAAATATTTATCCAGGTATGGGATTTATAAGCTGATTAATCGTCCCAAAATTGTGAAATTATCTTCAAAAGCCCCATATAGCTTTTTTAAATTGCTTTATTCCTTGAAAAGTAGTTTTGAAATGAATTTATCTGAGATTTTTGGCGAACCTCACGGTAGTTTTATGTCTGGTCTTATTTTAGGTAGTAGGAGAGGTATTCCTTCAGATCTTTTGGACGATTTTACTAAAACAGGTCTTACTCACATAATTGCTATTTCCGGTTATAATATAACTTTGGTCGTTATTTTTACCAGTGCGTTCTTTGGGTTTTTATCAAGGCGTGTAAAAGTCTTTGTTTCGGTTGTGTTTATTGTGCTATTTGTCCTTTTGGTTGGAGCCGGTGCCGCTGTTGTAAGAGCAGCTTTGATGGGAGGTATAGCTTTGATAGCAGTATTTTTTGGTAGGCCATACTATACGGGCATTTCTTTATTGGGGGCGGCATTTTTTATGAATCTCTGGAATCCCCAAATTTTGCCTTCAGATCTTGGTTTTCAACTTTCGTTTTTGGCAACTTGTGGAATTGTTTATGTTTCTCCTTTAATTGAAAAGTATCTCATGTTTTTACCAAGATTATTCGCTATTCGTGAATCCGCCATCCTTACTCTTTCTGCTCAAATTTTTGCTTTGCCAATAATAGTTTTAAATTTCAATCAGTTGAGTGTTGTTTCACCCTTTGCAAATGTCTTTGTTTTACCGTTAATTCCTTTTGCTATGATTTTCGGATTTTTGGCAGTTTTGTTTAGTTTTGTCTTCTCTTTTCTTGCCTATCTATTTGGGTTTTTGGGATACTTGG
>JAQBYK010000143.1 GCA_027622635.1 bacterium | reverse complement strand
AATATGCAGTTTCTCCGCATACGACTTCGCTTGTGCTACTCCTTCTGTCGATGGTAGATCTACCGCCTTCGCCTCAATGACCGCAATCTTACGATTCTTATACACGAGGATGTAGTCAGCGATCTCTGGCTTGCTTCGTTTACCACCCACCTGAATCTTGCCGTCAGTTATACGGAATTCACGAAGAACCCTTGATTCTTCCACGTCACCCCATCCGCTCGCTTTAAGCATAGGGTCTATGTATTCAGCTCGTGTTTCAGATTCGTTCATATGTTTATTATAGTTCAGCGTGGAATGCTTTGCTCAAGATCGACTTCTTAAGCTCCTCTAAATCCGCAAGCTTCCGTTCGTATATTTTCTCTAGCTTCTTTGTCTCCGCAGAAAGCGTTTCAAGTTTTTTAACAATGGCTTTCTGCTCGACAAGAGGTGGCACAATGAATGTTAATTTCAATTGCTTGGTGATTCCAATGTAAGCTCTGGTCGATCCCACCTCAGCATAAGCAAATATTTCATTTTGGAATCTTGGACTAAGGAAATAGTAGTAGATAAAATAATTAAACAGCCTGTTCTTGTCTTTGACCCTGTAATACGTTACTTGTGGAGTTAGCATCGCATATTCCTCAATCGTCTGGAGCACTGCAGATCTACCAATTGTCGCTTTGTGCGAAAGAAGTACATCATCATTCTTTGCAAAACCAGTTCTTAGAGACTCTGCCTGTTTCTTTGAAATAAATTTTGAATTTACTATATCCACAGCACCATCTTTTAAGTCGCAGGCCATTAAAAATGGCACTCCATTTTTAACATAATCCTTCTTTTTTGGATGAATTTCACCGTGATTACCATCCTGAGGTTTATATATAACACCCTGATCAACCAATTTCTCAACAGTTGTTTGCTCCCAATTCTTACCCGGATTCGCAAATACATTCTGCAAATACGACTCAAAAAGCTCCTTTGAGTTCTGTAAATTCTTCTCCGCCGCCTCCTTTGCCTTTGTTACTTTCTCAAAGACCTCGTTCAGCTTCTCGACAACTTTTTCTTGTTCGTCAAAAGATGGAACAGGAACCTTAAAGTCAGTCAGCATGCCCATTTTTATATAAGGCATTGTGTTGCCGAGCTTCTGCTTCGAAACAGTATCTTTTAGAAAACCATCGAGAAAAAGAAACAAATAGCGTGGTGACACTGACTTAAAGCCCGACAAAACATAGGTACGTTGGTATGCTTCGAATTTACCCTTGTAATAATTCACGTGTCCCACGTCACCATTACCTGCTATAAGCAATGCTTCTGTATCGAAAGAATATACATCGCTATATGTGTGCTCTCTCGCACACGTAAAAAAGGGGTACTTCCCGTCAGGGCTTCCTTCATTGACATCTTTTTTACCGGTCTTGATGTCACACAAATCGCCAAGTTGTTTCGTTTGCCAGGTCATTTTATTCTGCAGTTGATGGTACTACTGGAAACTGAACAATACTCCCTAAGCCATTATGTACAGCATCACGACAACTCTTTTGAAAAGCTCCATCAGGCGTTTCTTTCAGAAATTTAGCAACAGTGAATAAATCAATAGTTCTGACGAGGGCAATCTTTTCTCGCTCTGCACCAATTTTGCATTTTTTGGTAAAGTCCAATGTTCTGTCTTTGGGATCTGTTAATCGTTGAGCGTTGCCGAATAAAATTCCAAAAGCTTTTTCCTCGACCTCATCACGAGCAAAATCAGCATTCATTGATTCAAGGAGTTGTCTAAACTTGATGATATCAATATCCTTATTGTCCTTGCCCTCACATTCACCAATATATCGATGACTCTCAGGACTTGTAATTACTTGATCTAATTCGAGCTCACCATCGTTAAAGTTTTCAGCTTTATAGCCAAGGATTTCTAATGCCTGTATTACCGCAAGTTCAAGAGGTGTACCTTGTTCAAACAGCAAGTCTTTGAGTGACTGTTCTTCTATCAGGTCAGCATTGAGTTTTTTATTTACTTCTTCAATTTCTTGGACTTTCTTAATATTTTGTTCCACCTCTTCCCTCAAGGAAGACTCCTTTGTTGAGTTAAAAGCTTTCCGTGCCACCCACGTCGGCGGTGGAGTTTTTACGCCTTCACGAGTTAATTCTGAGTCTATTTCAACTAAAATTGTGCCCAACGCATGTCCAAACTTAATTGCATCTGGAGTCCAGTACCCGCTCTCCTTTCCTTTTTTATCCTTTTTATATTTTATGAATTTGCTCCTGTTGTACTCTGGGTATGGCAAAACCACCAAATTTCCAACCCCGACCTTATATAGAGCACCCAGGATTTTAGTCTTATCCTTTCCTGTAAAGATAACGGAGGCATTTCCAATATTCTCCAGATATACTTTGTACTCTAGACTCTTCTTAAAAGTCTTGAAGAATTTACTGAATAATCCATTACCAGCAAACTCAATAACCTTACCCTTAGCTGTTGTTATAGTACCGATACTGATAGGAAGGAACTCGTAGTTGTGATGTTGGTCTACGTGATTTATGGTCATCTTTGGCTTATACTCCTTTGTCCCTGTCTTCAAAAAGAAACTCTCTTTTTCTGTTAAAAAGAGAAAGACTGTTCGTCCAGAACTTAAAAAATTAGCCAATTCCTTTTTCCAATGCTGTGTCGCTTCTCTGTATTGGAATGATCCAGTGTCACTATAGGATGGCTTCCCTTGGTATTGGTCGTCATATCCATCAGGTGTTTCTGGGCTAAATATTAAAATATCAGTATCCATTAGCGACCTTTTTTCGTTAAAGTTCACGAGCTCATTACTTTTGCCCGGGAGTTCATATCCGATTGTTAATATTTTTTTAACCATGGCTAAAGCATTTTTTTGATGCTTTGCAGTATTCCCTCACTTTCCTTAT
>JAQBYK010000007.1 GCA_027622635.1 bacterium | reverse complement strand
TGAAAAAGGAAATACATACGCCCACACTTTAAACGGAACAGCTATAGCGATAGCTCGAACCCTTGTAGCAATCATTGAAAATTACCAACAAAAAGACGGATCAGTCAAAGTGCCCGAGATCCTACAACCATACATGGGAGGCCGAACAAAGATTGAGACAAAGATTGAAAAGAAGTGACACCTCGTAAATTTGCTCTATGCCTTATTGCTACAAAGGCGTTTTCGTGATAAAATGTATCGAGCTTAAAAAATCAAACATGTTACTTCTTTGCACAGATTCGCTAAAAGGGTATGGCCTAAACAGAATATTTGATCTGACTAAACAGGCCGGATATGATGGCATAGATCTTGCAATCGACTATAATCTTTACGATACCTACAACATCAAATACATAAAAACCTTAATTGAGCAGTATCAACTACCTGTTCATGCTGTTTCAGCGCCTGATGAAATTCAGCCAAAAAGATTCAAGCATATAGTAGAATTAAGCAAAGAAATCGGTGCAAAAGTTATAATTCTTCAACCACCAAAAATTACAGAATTCAAACTTCAATCTTATCTTAAAAAAGAAATCCCGAAAATTCGTGAAAAAGAATTTATTTCAATAGCTTTAGAAAATGCTCCAAAAGGAACATTCCTGGGAATACTGAGGGAACACGCAATGTCCAACACTCAAGATCTAAAGGATTTCAAACACATTTCTTTGGACACAGCTCGCATTGGAGAAATGCAAAAAGACTTAATTCGTGCATATGCGGCATTCAAAAAATTCTTAGTACATGTCCACCTTTCAAACGTTTATCATGGAAAGAAATATTCTCCACCAACAGAGGGTGTCCTACCACTGGAAAGCCTGCTTACAAAACTCAGACAAGATAAATACCCAGGAGCAATCGCACTAAAAATACTCCCAAGACATTTGAAAGTAGGAGATGATGAAACAGTTTTGGAAGAACTGGGAAGAGCCAAAAAATTCTTCGATAAATATTACACTAACGTAGATGTGTCAGGAGAAAGCTCAAGTGATGCTACACCGACTGCTTCTACAGAAGCTCCGGCAGAAGCTCCAACAGAACAACCTCCTGCATAAATTAATTTTTGTGCTAGAATACTCGAGATGATTAAAATAAAATCAGTCTCAAGAATTTTCAAATCCGAAACGGCGCTAACCAACATCAATCTTGAGATCAAAGAAGGTGAATTTGTAGCATTAATCGGACCTTCAGGGTCGGGTAAATCAAGCCTGCTTAATATAATAGGTGGACTGGATTCACCGGATGAAGGAGAAGTATTCATTAGCAACAAACGCATCAGCAGCTATAGCGACCTCGAATTGTCTAAATACAGGAACAGCTCGGTTGGATTCATATTTCAGGAATTCCATCTTGAACCATTCTTAAGTGTAAAAAATAACGTTCTTCTACCAACTTTTTTTAATCATCCTGACAAAAGACGAAATATATGCTAAACAAATGATTAAGGAAGTGGATCTGGAAAACAAATTAAACGCAAAGGTAAGCGAACTATCCGGAGGCCAAAAACAAAGAACAGCAATAGCTCGTGCCCTGATCAATCACCCAAAAATAATCCTTGCAGATGAACCAACAGGAAACCTGGATCTAAAAACAGGAAAAACTATTCTTGATCTACTAAAGAAACTGCACAAAAAACACAACACAACTTTAATTATCGCTACACACGATCCACACATCGCAAAAGCAGCCAATCGAATAATTAAAATAAGTGACGGCAGGATTTCCGGCTAAGGAAATCCCTCTTAAAATTCTTGCAATGCTAACTAAACTCGCTCTACAAAATATCCGAGAGAAAAAATTCAGAACATTCCTGGCAAGTTTAAGCATAGCCATAGGAACAGCATCATTAATCGTATTTTTGGGTCTATCCAGCGGAATAAAATCCGCTACCTTTGAAGAAATTGAAAAGAAAAGTCCACTTACACAAATAACTGTTCGCCCAAAAACAGACGACACCGGAGTAGTGGCATTCCTAACTCGCAGCGAAGAAGGGAAACTCAGCCAAGAAAGCATAAATGAAATATCAAAAATAAATGGAGTCAAAAAAATCCATCCGGAAATTCAATTCAATAATTTCGCATCACTGGAAGTAAGTCTCCTGGGAATGAGTTTAGTTACAGACACAATGGTATTTGGTGTACCGGAAGAATTCATACAAGGCGATCTCCAAAGTCCTGAAATATGGAGAAAAAGTGAAGAACCATATCCGGCTCTCATCCCACGAAAAATCCTGGATCTCTACAACCTGACAGTTGCAACTCCACAAAACCTCCCACTAATGTCGGAAGAGAGTTTACTCGGAAAAGAATTAATACTGTATCCCAATTACTCAACATTTTTCCCAATTTCAAATGACCGCAGTAAAAAGGTGAAACTGGAGGTTGTAGGATTTTCGGATAAAGTAAATTTAATCGGAGTAACTCTATCAGACGAAATAGTTTTAGAATTAAACAAAAAATACACAGACAACGAAAGCGGTAAATTCCTTGAATTATTCGTTGAAACGCAGGACGCGCTAAGTACACCGGCCATAGCAAATCAAATAGAAGCTATGGGCTACAACACGGCCTATTATCAAAAAAATCTCAAAGACGTAGAAGCAAAATTCGCATATCTTCGCAGTTCACTTGGAATTATCAGCCTAATCATCCTACTTACCGCGGCAATTGCAATTATAAGCACCTTCCTTGCAACCGTTGCCGAAAGAACAAAGGAGATAGGACTCTTCCGTGCGCTCGGCGCAACAAAATCACATATAAAAAGATTGATTTTAATAGAAGCTGGAATAGTCGGCTTAATCGGGAGCACTATAGGAGTAATCCTGGGACTTCTGGGAAGCAAAATAATAGACTCTATCGGCCTAAATCAACTATCTCAAACCACATTCAGACCGGATACATTGTTTGTAATCAGTCCAAAACTAATAGTGCTCACAATGATATTCGGCACACTTCTAAGTGTACTTTCCGCGTATCTTCCGGCCACAAAGGCAGCAAACATAAGTCCGATTAAAGCCTTAAAAAGGCTTTAACAAACCAATGGCCCAAAAAACTCCAATTATTATCGGCACATGCACCATGTAGATCCAAAGTGCCTTTTTCCCAAACCAATAAAGACCAAGCATTTTCTGCGGCAAATCAATCTTAAATAGAGCTTCCCCCTTAGGATACAAGAAATGTCCAAGGAATATTCCAAAAGCAACTATGCCCATCCATGGGAAAATTGGAAAATAATCTATTCCATATTTCCCAAAATCAATAAACAACAAGGAATTAATATTTTCATTCAGAAATGGCAAATATATAAGCAAAATTCCTATTAACAATGAAATGTATTTTCGATCGACAATAAAACTCAAAACAATAATGCTAAAAGCTATTAAGTGTAAGATTCCAAATCTGATGAATTCTTCACCAACAGCAAAATACGTCACGAAGCTTACAAGCATTGCAAAAATTAAAACCTTAAATCCCCTATATAATTGTCTAACCCTTGAATGGGACTTTTGATAAGAGATCACCATTGAAATACCGACTAGTCCAAGGAAACTAAACCGCACAAACTGACCCAAAACATGCCACCACCCCGAAAACATCTCAAAACTGTATTCACCATAATAATCCAACAAAAAAAACGCGTGAAACACAATCATAGCAAGTACGGCAAAACCTCTTAACAAATCTAATTCCCTAAAACGATTTTTTTTATTATCCATTTAAATATATTACCCAAAAAAGGTAATACAATTTTCTCTTGACTTCAAACAATTAATACGTAAAATAAGTCCCGCTATCAGAAAAACGGATGGGTTGCAGGAGATAGCGCAATATATTTCCATTTACCCATCTTTTTTTATGCCTAAAGGAAAGAAAAAAATAGAGACCCCAAAAAAGAAAAAAGCGGAAAAAGCCAAAATCACAACTCCAAAAGCGGGACCCAAGAAAGTAAAAAAGGTTATTGATGTTAAAAAACTCAAACCCAAAGCTTCCAAAACCACTAAGGTCCAAGAAGAAGAAATTAAAAAAGTCATTCCAAAAAAGACAAGAAATTTAGTCAAAGCATCTCAGATTGATCTCAACAAAGAGCCCATAGTATTAACCAGCAAACGCAAATATTTCACCACTCAGATTGATCGAAAAGTTAATATTCCAAATCTGATTGAGATTCAGCTTAATTCTTATGAATGGTATTTAAACGAAGGAATTAGAGAATTATTAGACGAAATTTCACCTATCCAGGATTTTTCCGGTAAGAAACTGGAATTACACTTTCTTGAACACTCAATAAGTGAAGCTAAGTATGATGCTGAAACCGCAAAAAACAAGAATCTTACTTATGAAGCTTCTTTGAAAGTTCACGTCCAATTAATCAACAAAGAAACCGGAGAAATTAAAGAACAAGACGTATTCTTGGGAAATATCCCACTTATGACTAATCGTGGAACATTCATTATAAACGGAATTGAAAGAGTGGTCGTAAGTCAGATTGTCAGATCCCCAGGAGTCTTCTTTTCTAAAAATGCAGCTGTTCCGGATATGCACTGTGCTAAAATCATTCCTAAAAGAGGTGCATGGCTGGAAATTGAGACTGACAAAAAAGGTATAATAACAGTAAAAATTGATCGAAAACGCAAAATCCCAATTACATCACTACTTAGGGTTTTCGGATATGAAAGCGACAAAAGTATGATGGATCTCTTCAAAGATGTAACTACGGACATAGAGCACGATTACATTCTTAACACGCTTGAAAAGGATTCATCAAAATTAGTTGATGACGCATATCAAAATATTTACAAAAAAATAAGACCCGGAGACCTTGCTACACCGGAAAATGCCAAAGCACTTATCAAATCCATGTTTTTCGACTATCGAAAATACGACATGGGTCCGGTGGCCAGATATAAACTAAATAAAAGATTTGAATTAGACACACCAAACAAGAAAAAATTCCACACTTTCCAGGTAAACGATCTGGTCCACATATTGAAGCAACTAATAATGCTAAACAACGGAGAGTTGGAAGCGGATGATATTGATCATCTATCTAACAGGAGAATCCGTGCGGTTGGAGAATTGGTACAAAATAAATTCCGCGTAGGATTACTTAGAACCGATCGTATAGCAAAAGACCGCATGACGGTAATGGACCTTGAAACTGTCACCCCTACACAATTGATAAACTCAAGACCGATAACGGCAGCCCTCAGAGAATTCTTTGCAAGTTCACAGCTTTCTCAATTCATGGATCAAACAAATCCACTGGCGGAACTGGAACACAAACGAAGGATTTCCGCTATGGGACCCGGTGGTCTATCCAGAGAAAGAGCTTCATTTGATGTTCGTGACGTACACCAATCTCATTACGGCAGAATCTGTCCGATCGCTACACCTGAAGGACCAAATATCGGTCTAGTGGTTCATTTGGCAACTTATGCGAAAATCAACGAATATGGTTTTATAGAGACACCATTCAGAGAAGTTGGAAATACGGTAGAAAATTCCTTAAAAGAATTGACCGGAAGAATTGCCAGAGAAACGGTTGAAGCTGAGGGGAAAACATTCGTCAAAGCTGGACATGTCATCACCGAAGATATCGCAAAAAAAATTAACAAAACAAAGCTTAAAGAAATCAAGGTTAGACCTTATATAAAAGACAATATCGAATATTTTGACGCAGACGAAGAGCAAAAACTTAATACAGCTCAGGCAAATTCGGATCTGGACGAACTCGGACAATTCCTAAATACACGTGTTTCTGCCAGAAAAAATGGAGAACCAACACTAACACACATAAATGATGTAACTCATATAGATGTTTCGCCAAAGCAAATCATCTCAATTACAACATCTCTAATTCCATTCCTGGAACACGACGATAATACTCGTGCGTCAATGGGATCAAACATGCAGCGTCAAGCGGTATCCCTTATTTCGCCCAGTGCGCCAATTGTAGGCACAGGTATCGAAGAAATCGCGGCAAAAAGTTCAGGACAAGTAATTATGGCCGAACGAGACGGAACAATTTCATACGTAGATGCCGAAATGATCACTGTTGTATATGACAATGGTAAAAAAGTAAGCTACGCGGTCCAAACATACCAAAGATCAAATCAGGGAACATGTATTCATCAAAGATCAATGGTTCAGAAAGGGCAAAAAGTTAAAAAGGGGGATGTTCTGGCAGATGGACCGGCAACAGAAGGAGGAGAATTAGCACTTGGAAAAAATCTACTCGTGGCATATATGTCATGGGAAGGATACAACTTTGAAGATGCTGTAATTATCTCTGATAATGTTGTTAAAAAAGGTTATTACGATTCTGTTCATATAGAAAGCTATGTCGTAGACGTTCGCGAAACAAAACTGGGCCCTGAAATTATTACACGCGATATTCCAAACGTTGGAGAAGGTAAATTAAAAGACCTTGATGAAGATGGTATTGTAAGAATCGGAGCAACCGTTCAAGAAGGAGACATTCTTGTTGGCAAAATTACTCCAAAAGGCGAAACCGAATTAACCGCAGAAGAAAGACTACTGAGAGCAATCTTTGGAGATAAGGCTCGTGACGTTAAAGACACTTCATTAAGACTTCCCGGGGGAGAAGGTGGCAAAGTTGTCGCCATTCAAATTTTCACGAAGGAAACCGGAGATGAACTACCAACGGGAGTTCTCAAACAAATAAAAGTTAATGTAGCTCAAACAAGGAAAATCCAAATCGGAGATAAAGTCGCCGGAAGACACGGTAACAAAGGTGTAATCTCAATTATTGTTCCTCAAGAAGACATGCCATTCTTGCCGGATGGAACGCCAATCGACATTATTCTAAATCCACTTGGAGTTTCAAGCCGTATGAATATCGGACAAATCTTGGAAACACATATGGGATGGGCGGCCAAAGAACACAAGGTCACAGTTGCCACACCACCTCTAAACGGAATTGCGACTGACACAATCAAAGAACAATTGGTTGCCGCAGGTCTTCCCGAAGATGGAAAAATAACTCTATTTGATGGAAAAACCGGAGAAGAATTCGACCATAGAGTAACTGTAGGAATTGCATACATTCTAAAATTAAACCATCTGGTTGAAGATAAAATCCACGCCAGATCCGTAGGACCTTATTCTCTTGTAACTCAACAACCACTTGGAGGTAAAGCGCAACATGGTGGCCAAAGATTTGGAGAGATGGAAGTGTGGGCACTGGAAGCATATGGAGCGGCCCATACATTACAAGAAATGCTGACAATTAAGTCAGATGACGTTTATGGAAGGTCAAAAGCTTATGAATCCATAGTCAAAGGCGAACCAATAAGAAAACCTAGAGTACCTGAATCATTCAATGTTCTTACAAAAGAATTACAAAGTTTGGGACTATCAATCAAACTGGTTCTTACAGGAAAAAATGATATTGAAGAAGAATTCCTCGATGAAGATCCGGAAGCAAGAGAAGAAGTTTCTGAAGATGTAAAAGAAGAGATAATTGAAGAAAGCGAAGGAACTTCAAGGGAATCTGGCAGTCTGGAAGGAATAACGCCGGAAAACATCAAGTCCGAAGTCAAAACCAAGTAAACAAAATCACTTCAATCAATTAACCCAAAAACAATGAGAAGTATAAATAAAGTTATCCTAATAGGAAATCTAACAAGGGATCCGGAAATGAGACAAACACCTAACGGCCAAAGCGTTACAACTTTCGGTTTAGCAACAAATCGTGAATGGATGACAAAAGAATCCGAACGCAAAAGTTCAGCGGAATTTCATGAATGCGTAGCTTGGGCAAGACTTGCTGAGATTTGCGAACAATATCTGAAAAAGGGCCAATTGGTTTATGTTGAAGGTTACCTAAAAACCAGAAGCTGGGATAGTCCGGAAGGTGTCAAAAAGTTCAAAACTGAAATCGTTGTAAAAGACATGATAAGACTTGAAAAAAGATCAAAAGAAAACGGCGAAGACATGGATTTTTTACCAAGCGATCATGCTGAAATAGATACAATTGAGGATGTTAAGGAAGAAGAAGGGGGGGAGGAAGAAGTTGTTGTTGCTGTAGCAGCTGCAGCAGTTGAAACAAGCGATAATGAAGAAACTCCTACAGGTGAAGATCCAATAGACAGAGATCTCGGATTATAAAATTTTAACAATTAAATTACCCACTCATGCAAGATAATCAGACTAAACAAGGGAAAAACGACCACAGTCGTTTTAACGCCATAAGCCTTTCAATTGCTTCACCGGAAGAGATTCTCTCGTGGTCTCATGGGGAAGTAAAGAAACCGGAGACAATTAATTATCGTACACAAAAACCGGAAAGAGATGGTTTATTTTGTGAGAAAATTTTTGGTCCCACTAAAAACTGGGAATGTTATTGTGGAAAATATAAAAGAATTCGATACAAAGGAGTTATTTGTGAAAAATGCGGAGTAGAAGTCACAAGATCTTCTGTAAGACGTGAAAGAATGGCTCACATAAAACTGGCCGTTCCGGTTACTCACATTTGGTTTTTACGCTCAACTCCAAGCCGTATAGGTTTATTACTGGACTTACCTATTAAGACACTTGAACAAGTTGTTTATTTTGCAGCATACATATGTTCAGAGGTGGACCAAGAAGCCAAAAAAGAATCCCTCAACCAACTTTTAGAGGAATATAAAGTTCACAAAAAAGAGATACAAGAAAATTTCAAAAGAGACATGGCAGAAGCCCAAAAGATTGAGGACAAGAAATTGAGCACGAAAGCAATTAAAGAATTAGAAAAGAAAAATGCAGTCCAAATAGAGGAATTGGATTTTCAAAATTCCGACACAAAGGAAGCTCTGGAAAAACTGGAAGTGGGAAAGGTGTACTCAGAAGTGGATTACAGAAACATGTCACTCAAATTTGGACATGTATTTAAAGCGGGGACAGGAGCGGAAGCTATAAGAGAAATCATTGCCAATCTGGATTTGGAAAAGCTAATTGAGTGGCTCAAAAAAGAATCAACAAGAACATCCGGCCAAAAACACAAGAAAATCATAAAGAGAATCAAGCTTGCTGGAAGTTTACTAAAATCAGACATTAAGCCTGAATGGTTTGTAATGACAGTATTGCCTATTATACCACCGGACCTTCGCCCAATGGTTCAACTGGATGGAGGAAGATTTGCAGCTTCGGATCTTAATGATCTATACAGAAGAGTAATTAACAGAAATAATCGTTTAAAACGATTAATGTCTATAGGAGCACCAGAGGTTATTTGTAGAAACGAAAAAAGGATGCTTCAGGAAGCCGTAGACACACTACTAAACAATAGTGCACGTCAGGGAAAAACAGTATTTAGTTCCGGTGATAAGAGAAAACTGAGATCTCTTTCAGACATGCTAAAAGGTAAACAAGGTCGTTTCCGACAAAATCTACTTGGAAAACGTGTCGATTATTCAGGACGTTCCGTGATTATCATAGGACCAAAACTCAAACTTCACCAATGTGGTATTCCTAAAATAATGGCTCTGGAGTTATTTAAGCCATTTATTATTGGTCGATTAATCAGAGATGGTTTCGCCCATAATATTAAAAACGCGGAAAAACTTATTCAGATCGGAAAAAGGGAGGTATGGGACATATTGGAGGAAGTAACAAAAGTCCACTACGTACTCCTAAACCGCGCCCCGACACTTCACAGACTGGGAATACAGGCATTCCAGCCGGTTCTTATTGAAGGTAAGGCTATTCAGGTACATCCCCTTGTTTGTGCAGCCTTCAATGCGGACTTTGATGGAGATCAAATGGCTATTCACATTCCTCTTTCAAAGGCAGCTCAAAAAGAATGTAAAGAACTCATGCTTTCAAAAAGAAATCTCCTTAAACCGTCAGCCGGTGAACCTATAGTAACTCCAACTCAGGATATGGTCCTTGGATGTTACTACCTAACCAAATTAACCAAAGGCAAAAAAGGAGAAGGAATGGCATTCGCTGATGCAAAAGAGGCAGTCCTGGCTTATCAATCGGAAATAGTTCACCTACAGGCACCAATAAAATGCAGAGTAAAAGGAGAAATCCTGGACACTACAGTTGGGAGAGTTATCTTCAACAGCTTTATCCCGGACGAGTTACCATTCTCAAATGAGAATATGGGCAAGAAAAAACTATCAAATATTGTTACCGCATGTTTTGAAACCCTGGGAATCAACAAAACAGCTAAATTAGCTGATGACTTAAAAGACATTGGATTCAAATTTGCAACAAAATCAGGAATTTCAATCAGTCAGGAGGACATGATAGTTCCGGAAATAAAAGAAAAAATAATAGAAGACGCTTCAGAAATAGTTAAACAAGTAAACAACCAATATTGGAAAGGCCTTATTACCGAAGACGAAAGATACAATCACACAATCAAAATATGGTCAAAAGCCAAAACAGATATCACAACAGAGATGGTCAAGAGTGTAGATGAAGAAAACAATATCTTCTACATGATTGATTCGGGAGCCCGTGGTAACTGGGGACAAATCACTCAGCTATGTGGGATGAAAGGGCTGGTTGCCAATCCGGCAGGTAAAACAATCGAACTCCCAATTAAATCAAACCTAAAAGAGGGATTTAAGATTCTTGAATACTTCATCGCGACACACGGAGGAAGAAAAGGGAAATCCGACACCGCCCTTAAGACAGCGGAAGCGGGATACCTTACACGTCGCCTTGTGGATTCTAACCAGGATATAATAATCAGAGAAGAAGATTGCGGAAGCAAAAAGTCCCATACAATTACAATTGCGGAATCTGAAGAGATCGGTGAAAAATTTGAAACGAGAATCTATGGCAGAACCCTTGCGGACTCAATAAAAGGAAAAGACGGGAAAATAATAGAAAAGAGCGGAAATATAATTGAGAAAGACACTCTCAAAATTATGGCGGAACAAGAAATCGATGAAGTTAGTGTAAGATCGGTCATGACATGTAAAACAGAAAATGGAATCTGTGTAAAATGTTATGGAAAAGACCTGGGAACAAATAAAGAAGTCCAGATAGGTACTGCTGTAGGCATTATGGCAGCACAAAGTATTGGTGAACCGGGTACTCAGTTAACTATGCGTACTTTCCACATGGGTGGTGTCGCGGAAGGAAGCGACATTACTCAAGGTCTTAGTCGTGTAGAAGAGCTATTCGAAGCAAGAACTCCAAAAAGCCCGGCCATAATCTCAGAATTAGACGGTAAAGTAAAAATTTCTCAAAAGGGAAAGCAAACAACACTAAGCATTACATCTTCCGAACCAGTAGAATTAGACTATTTACTTCTGGCAGACATGATTCCAACAGTAAAAGTTGGAGACATGGTCAAACCTAAAATGGTTATAGCTAAAGCCGAAAATCAAAAAGGATCTCTTAAAGCTATCGATGAAGCCAAGGTTAAGAAAATTGAAGATGGAATAATCACAACTCGCACCGAAGGGCCAATAACTATAGCTTACGACGTTCCAAAACAAAGAACCGTTCTGGTGAAAAATGGAGATAAAGTGAAAAAAGGTCAACCAATCACTAATGGACACCTTGATCTTCGTGAATTAATGAAACTCACAAGCGAATACGATGTTCAAAAATACTTGATGACCGAAGTTCAAAGTATCTATGCTTCACAGGGACAAAGCATCAATGACAAGCACATAGAAATTATTGCAAGGCAAATGCTTTCAAAAGTAAGAATCCTGGAAAGTGGAGATAGTAATTTCTTGCCCGGAGAAATAGTAGATATAATTAGATTCAACAATACAAACGAAGAACTCAAGAAAAACAAAAAGAGAAAAGCAATGAAAGAGAGACTTCTTCTTGGACTAACAAGAATAGCTCTTTATACGGATAGTTGGCTATCTGCCGCGTCATTCCAGGAAACAATCAGAGTATTGGTCGAAGCATCTACAACTAACAGAATGGACAATCTGGAAGGCCTAAAGGAAAATGTCATCATCGGTAAATTAATACCTGCGGGAGAAACATTTAGAAAAAAGGAGGGAGTCGATGAACTTGAAATAGAAAAAGATGAAGAAGATGAAATTGTCGATCCAAATATTGCAGTAGATAAAGCTGCACTACTGCCTATAATATAGACTTGCAATTAAAAAAAACATCAGATAAACTCGGCCAGAAGTTCGAGCAGTAGCGAGAACAAAATATATCCACAAAATGCCAACAATCAACCAACTCATCAGAAAACCTCGCAGAAAAGCTCTTAAAAAGAGTAAATCGCCTGCAATGCAATTAAATTTTAATCATCTGAAAAACAGATCGGTTGATATTAATTGTCCACAAAAACGAGGAGTATGCGTGAAAGTGACAACAATGACACCTAAAAAGCCAAACTCCGCCCTTCGAAAAGTGGCAAGGGTTCGTCTCACAAATGGCATTGAAGTAAATGCGTATATCCCGGGTGAAGGACACAATCTACAAGAGCACTCAATTGTAATGATACGTGGAGGCAGAGTAAAAGATCTACCGGGTGTAAGATATCACATAATCAGAGGAAATCTTGATACACAAGGAGTCGCAAATCGAAAACAAGGAAGATCCAAATATGGAGCTAAAAAACCTAAAGCATAATAAATAATGACTAAACACACCGCAAATTTTATTCCCGATGAATCAAATCCATTACAGGAGAAATTCATCAACTACATTATGCTCGACGGCAAAAAATCCATAGCCCGCAAAATTTTCAACAATACTCTCAAGATAATAAGTAAAAAAACTTCTGGGGATCCTGAGAAAGTTTTT
This sequence comes from bacterium, assembly GCA_027622635.1. Taxonomy (GTDB): domain Bacteria; phylum Patescibacteriota; class Gracilibacteria; order UBA1369; family LOWO2-01-FULL-3; genus JAQBYK01. The sequence goes on along the minus strand of JAQBYK010000007.1, from coordinate 5,817 downwards.
TCTGAGGCCATCGACAAGGTAAAACCTAGAATGGAAGTTAAAGCCAAAAGAATAGGAGGGGCTGTTTATCAAGTGCCACGCGAAGTAAAACCGGATCGCCAAACAGCACTGGCCTTTAGATGGATTTTAGCAGCCGCTAGAGGGAAAAAAGGGAGTCCCATGGCTCAAAGACTGGCAAACGAACTTGTAGAAGCTAGTAATCAATCCGGATCAGCATACAAGAAGAAAGAAGATACACACAGAATGGCTGATGCTAATAAAGCATTTGCACACTTTGCAAGGTACTAAAAATCTCAATTGACTTCTGTACATTCCTCCCTATAATGCCTAAGCGCGTCTTTCCTAAGACGTTTATTTCATTCTAACTAATCAAAATGGCTGAAGATCTCAACATGCTCCGCAACATCGGCATTATCGCCCATATAGATGCCGGAAAAACAACTGTAACAGAACGTGTCTTATTTTATACAGGACGTACACATAAAATTGGAGAAACTCACGAAGGCGAATCCCAAATGGACTGGATGGAACAGGAAAAGGAAAGAGGAATAACAATAACTTCGGCGGCCACAACATGTTTTTGGAATGTTTCAGACACTCCATATCGCATCAACATAATCGATACTCCGGGTCACGTTGACTTCACAGTAGAAGTAGAGCGGTCCTTACGTGTACTCGATGGAGGTGTAGCGGTATTTGATGGTGCAATGGGGGTAGAACCTCAATCTGAGACAGTCTGGAGACAAGCTGACAAATATAACGTTCCACGAATTGCCTTCATAAACAAGATGGATAAAATGGGCGCAGACTTCTACATGAGCCTTAAATCTATCCACAGCAGACTTAATCCGGATGCCATAGCAATTCAACTTCCAATCGGCGCTGAAAGTGATTTCACCGGTGTAATTGACCTGATAGAGCAAAAAGCCTACACATTTGAAGGTGCTCACGGTGAGATAGTAAAGGAAATTGATATTCCGGAAGACGAAAAGGCAAGAGTTAAAGAATACAGAAGTAAACTAATCGAAAAAGTTGCTGAAAACGACGATACAATAATGGAAAAATTCCTTGAAGAAAGCGAAATATCAATTGAAGAACTTAAAAAAGGAATCAGAAATGCTACTATTTCAAGTAATATATATCCGGTTATGTGCGGAACTGCACTACAAAATAAAGGTGTACAGTTAATGCTTGATGCGGTTATATATTTCCTTCCAAGTCCACTGGATGTACCTGCGATGAAAGGTTGCGAAGTGGATGATGAAGAAAAAGCAATAATCAGAAAACCTTCAAATGACGAACCGTTTTCAGCTCTTGCATTCAAGATTGCAACAGATCCGTTTGTAGGTAGTTTATGCTACTTTAGAGTGTATTCCGGAACTCTGGAGTCAGGAAGCTACGTCTTAAATTCCTCAACAGGAAACAAAGAACGTGTAGGACGACTAATCCAAATGCACGCAAACTCAAGGGAAGAAATAAAAACAGTAAAAGCGGGAGACATTGCAGCTATAGTAGGTCTTAAAAAAACTACAACAGGCAACACCCTTTGCGATCCGGCACATCCAATGCTTCTTGAATCAATTACATTCCCTGAACCGGTTATACGTATTGCAGTTGAACCAAAAACCAAGGGTGACCAAGAAAAAATGGCCATTGCACTACAAAAACTTGCCCAGGAGGATCCAACTTTCCGGGTCAATACTGATCACGAAACAGGTCAAACAATTATTGCAGGTATGGGAGAGCTGCACCTGGACATAATTGTTGATCGTATGAAACGAGAATTTAAGGTAGAAGCCAACGTGGGAGCACCACAGGTTGCATATCGTGAAACAATTACAAAAGAGATTGAAATGGAAGAAAAATACGTTAAACAAACCGGTGGTAAGGGACAATTTGCTCACGTCCGTGTACGGGTAAGTCCACAAGAACCCGGAGTTGGATATGAATTTTCAAACTCAATTGTAGGAGGAAAGATTCCTAAAGAATATATTCCCGCGGTAGATAAAGGCATACAGGAAGCCATGAACAAAGGCATAATCGCCGGATATCCTGTAGTAGACGTTAAAGCCGAACTATACGATGGCAGTTTCCATGATGTTGATTCATCTGAAATGGCCTTCAAAATTGCCGGTTCAATATGTTTTCAAAATGCAGTAAAGCAAGCCGGACCTGTCCTGCTTGAGCCAATCATGAAAGTGGAAGTCGTTGTGCCTGAAGATTATTTCGGAGATGTAATGGGAGATATTAATTCCAGACGTGGTCAAATACTTGAAAGTGGAGATAGAAGCCTGGTTAAATTCATAGACGCGGAAATCCCATTGGCACAAATGTTCGGATATGCAACCGACCTAAGATCAATGACTCAAGGCCGTGGAAATTACACAATGGAATTTGGTCATTACAACAAAATACCACCTAATATTGCGGAAGATATAATCACAAAAAGAACAGCACCGGTAGCCGCCTAAATGAAATTGACAATTAAGACCCGTTAATATAATATTCCGGCGCTATGTTCGAGCGACAGCGAGAACACCTTTATAAATAAGCCGTCTTGCAAAAGCGAGACATCCATATCCCATTTAAACCTTAAACAACTAAAAAATGGCAGACGAAAAATTTGACAGAAGTAAAACTCACGTAAACGTGGGAACAATTGGTCACGTAGACCACGGTAAAACTACTCTTACAGCAGCCATAACTGCTGTTGCAGCCCACAAAATGGGTGGCACAAATAAAGCTGTAGCTTTCGATCAGATCGATAATGCACCTGAGGAGAAAGAAAGAGGTATTACCATCGCTACTTCTCACCAGGAGTACGAAACCGAAAAAAGACACTACGCACACGTGGACTGTCCGGGACATGCCGATTACGTAAAAAATATGATCACCGGTGCAGCTCAAATGGACGGTGCTATTTTAGTAGTATCTGCGGCGGATGGGCCTATGCCACAAACTCGTGAACATATCCTTCTTGCACATCAGGTAAACGTACCTTACATCGTAGTTTTCATGAACAAAATGGACATGGCTGATCCTGATATCGCCGAACTTTCAGAGATGGAAATCCGCGAACTTCTAAACAAATATGAATATCCGGGTGACGATATTCCTATCATTAAAGGTTCTGCACTTAAAGCACTGGAAAATCCTACAGACGAAGAACACAACAAAGCTATAGTTGAGCTGCTTGAAGCTCTGGACACATACATTCCGGATCCTGTACGCGAATTAGACAAACCATTCCTTATGCCTGTAGAGGATGTATTCTCAATAAAAGGTCGTGGTACTGTTGCCACAGGAAGAATTGATCAAGGAGTTGTCAAAGTTAACGAAGAAATTGAAATCGTAGGAATCAAAGACACTCGAAAAGTTATAGTTACAGGTGTTGAAATGTTCAAGAAATTACTTGATCAAGGTCAAGCCGGAGACAACGTAGGTCTACTTCTCAGAGGAATAGAAAGGGAAGAAATTGAAAGAGGGCAGGTTCTTTGTAAACCCGGAACAATCACTCCTCACACTAAATTTGAATCAGAAGTTTACATCCTTACAAAAGAAGAAGGTGGAAGACACACTCCATTCTTCAAAGGATATAAACCGCAATTCTATATTAGAACAACAGACGTAACAGGTGATGTCGAGCTTCCTGCAGATACAGAAATGGTAATGCCGGGAGACAACGTACAAATGACTGTAACTCTTGGCTCTCCAATAGCTCTGGAGGAAGGAACACGTTTCGCTATCCGTGAAGGTGGTCGAACAGTAGGTGCTGGAGTTGTAACTAAGGTAAACGCCTAAAACCCAAAAAACCAATTAAAAAGGCCTCAGTAAAAATGAGGTCTTTTTTTATTCCAAAATAAATTAAGCAAGCTCGGACTCCCTTGCGACATCTTCACTAACACGATGCCTAAGCCCATGTATTCTAGAAGCCAAAATATCAACACCTTCAACAGCCCTATCCAAATCTTCAAAATAAATTTCACATGGGTCTCCATCAAGAATAGCCAAAACTATAACTCCCCTATCTAAATCAATAGGCAAAGCGGCAGAAAAAAGCTCTGTAGCAAGGTCTTCAACAGCAATATTGGGCACAGTAAGACGCTTGAAATAGATAAGAACCCTATCCTTCAACTCACGTAATGCTCTATTTTTGTTTACAGAACACCTTATCTCCGGCCCTTCTGGAAAAACATAATGCAATTCACCTTGTGCCAACAATTCATCGGCAAAGATTATGACGGTTGCCAAGTCTAAACTGGAAACATTTTTACAATTTCCCTGACTACAAATCATCCTCAAAAGATCAATGACAATTGCCTTTTTATTATGAGTTGTTTCTGAAGTATCCATACGAAGGGTAATTTAGACAGGTTTTGTTAATTAGTCAAGCATTGATTGTATTTGACATCCGATCAACAAATCTATATAAATTCCCTACAAAATTGATTTTCTGTTTCTAGGAAATCACTCGCAAAAGCGGGACATCTCGATTTTATAACCATCAATACATGGCAGCAAGCAACAATCAAAAGATCCGCATCAAAATTCGATCATTCGATCACAAAGTGATCGACGAAACCGCTAAATTAATAATAGAAAATGCCGAAAGATCGGGAGCGATTGTTGCGGGCCCTATCCCCCTTCCAACTAAAATCGAGAAATTTACAGTAAACAAGTCAACTTTCGTTCACAAAACTTCGAGAGAACAATTTGAAATGCGCACACATCAACGACTAATCGATATCACAGAAAGCACATCTCACACGATAGAATCACTTTCAAACCTAAGCCTACCGGCAGGGGTGGAGATTGAGATTAAAATGTTGTAACATACATACATCCCCTCATTAACACCTATGGAAATCCTTAAATGGTCTGGTCTGTTTATATTATCACTTGCCGGATTAATCTATTCGGCTGATAAATTCACCAATAATGCCGAAAAAATTGGAATTCACTACAAGATTCCACCTTTTATCATTGGTGTGACAATCATAGCCTTCGGCACTTCATTGCCGGAGATTGCAACCTCAATTATCTCAGTTATTCAGGGGCATTCGGAAATAGTCATAGGTAACGTAGTAGGCTCAAACATGGCAAACATCATGCTTGTCCTCGCGATTTCCGCAATAGTTGGAAGGCAACTTTATGTAAGCAAAGACATAATAAAGATAGATCTTCCTCTATTACTGGCAAGTACGATTCTTCTTTTCTTTATTACTCTTGATGGGAAAGTAGAATACACAGATGGAATAGTCGCTCTCCTGGCTTTACTGACATATCTCTTCTACAACATAAAAAGTCATAGAGATATCGACAAAAAAAGTGGGACCCACCTATCAAAATTAAAAAAGGTGGAAAAATCAGAAAAAAAAGAACTAAAAACCACAAAACTCCCAATTAGATACCCTCTTGTACTTATTGTATCGGGATTTTTCCTATACCTATCAGCAGATTGGACCATCAAGGCAGTTATAGAAATCTCCACCATTCTAAAAATTGGAACTGAGGTTATAGCGGTATCTGCTATTGCAGTAGGTACTTCCCTACCTGAACTTGTCGTATCGGTAATAGCGGCTAAAAAAGGCAAAACCGATATCGCAATCGGCAACGTAACAGGGTCAAACATATTCAATGCTCTGGGGGTCATAGGAATCCCCTCTCTTTTCGGAACACTCACAATTCCATCAGAATTCATCACATTCACCATTCCGGCTCTCCTTTTCGTGACCATCCTCTATGTATTCACAACAATGGACAAAGAGATATCACAATGGGAAGGCATAACCCTACTTCTGCTATACGTAGCCTTCA
>JAQBYK010000142.1 GCA_027622635.1 bacterium | reverse complement strand
TTAAGTCCAAGCCGAAATTGTTGGAGATTGATCTAAGGTGTCTTAAGGCCGGATACGATGGAGCGCAGAAGGTTTTGGAGTTGGAGACGCCTGATTCCGTACCTGAAACTATGATTATGGACGGCAATAAGGCGATAGCCCTCGGTGCGATACATGGTGGATGCCGTGCATATTATGCCTACCCAATGAGTCCGGCGAGTAGCATTCTCAATCATATGGCCCATTATGCTAACAAAACCGGCATGTTGGTTAAGCAGGTTGAGGATGAAATAAGCACTGTAAATATGGCTTTGGGGTCTATGTTGATGGGTACTCGCGCGCTTACCGCTACTTCTGGCGGCGGATTTGCCCTTATGACAGAGACAGTGTCCTTGTCCGGCATGATCGAATGTCCCTTGGTAGTTGTGATTGCTCAAAGACCCGGTCCCGCTACGGGGATGCCGACCTGGACTTGTCAGTCCGATTTGAATCTGGCCATTCATTCCGGGCACGGAGAATTTCCCCGTTGTGTCATCGGTTGCAGTGATCCTGATAGTTGTTTTGACCTAACTCAGCACGCTTTTAATATTGCCGAAAAATTTCAAAGTCCTGTGATTGTCCTTACAGAGAAGGGGATTGCCGAAACAAACTGGACCATCCCGATGTTTGAACAGAGAGTTATTCCTATCGAAAGGGGACTGGTTCCTGAAAAAGAGTTGGGTTCTTTGGAGAATGAGGACCGTTATCGCATCACTGATAGCGGCTTATCCAAGAGGTGGAATCCGGGAACAAGTGACGCGTATTATTTTGCCAATAGTGATGAACATTTGGAGGATGGTTCATTAACCGAAGAAGCGGCTGAGTCAAAGGCGATGATCGACAAGAGAAATAGGAAAATGGATCTGATTTTGGATTACATACCTGATCCGGATATTTATGGGGAGCCTTCAGCGGCGGATATTTCCTTTGTTGGTTGGGGTAGCAGCAAGAATGTGATGTTGGATATTATTGAAGAGTATGCTGAGCGTGGGAAGAAGGTGAATTTCTTGCACTTTTCATATCTTTGGCCGCTTAAAACGGAGGTCGCGGAAAAATTCTTCTCTAAAAACAAGAATGTTTGCCTGATTGAAGGGAATAAGAATGGACAGTTTGGTGAGATATTGGAGAATGGGATAGGAGTTAAATTTGCGGATCGTCTGCTAAAATATGATTGACGGTCGTTTACTATTAATGATTTAGAAACATTTATCGATGGACAAAAAAACTAGAGACAATTTGATCGCGAAATCGAATGATTTCCTGAAGTATGAAACTGACAAGGTAATAACCTGGTGCAGTAACTGTGGGAATTATGGCATACAGAATGCCATTACGCGGGCGCTGGTGCTTGAGGGCTTTGGAAGGCGTGATTTCATGATGTGTTTTGATATTGGCTGTAGTGGAAATGGTTCAGATAAGGTTGAGGCTACTACTGTTCATGGTCTTCATGGACGAGTTATCAGTTTGGCTGCCGGAGCTGCCGTGGCTAATCAGCGCATGAAGGTCATCGCGTTTGCTGGAGATGGCGCGACTTTTAGCGAAGGGGTTAACCATCTTGTGCATGGTGTGCGAAATGACTACCCGATGTTATTCGTTCACCACAATAACGAGAACTATGGCCTGACTATTGGGCAGGCTTCCGCCACCACTCCTTGTGGGGCCAAGATGGCCGGTGCTCCGGATGGTGTTGTGATTGATCCCATAAATACCCTGGAATTTGTTTTGAGTTTGAAGCCTTCGTTTGTCGCGCGTTCATTCTCCGGAAATGTGGACCATATGACTTCGGTTTTTCGCGAAGCATTGAAGCATAAGGGTTTCGCATACGTGGAAGTGCTGCAGGCCTGTCCGACTTATAATAAAACCACTCCGGATGCTTGGTATGCGCAGAGAGTGCGATATATTGAAGACTTGGAGGGTTATGATAAGGGCGATATTTGGGCGGCGCGAAAGATTGTTGAGGACATGGAAGAAAATATTTATTGTGGGGTTTTGTATGAAAATGCATCGAAGCGTGATTTCATGTCAGTGCAAAAAAGTCGCGAAGGGATCAAGACTGAGCTGGTTGATGAAGTTAAGCACTTTGATGTAACCGAGCTTATGCCCGAGTGGAGATGGGTACCGAGTGCAGGGTAGGAAAATGGAGGCGCCACCCGGATTTGAACCGGGGAATAACGGTTTTGCAAACCGCTGCCTTAACCACTTGGCCATGGCGCCTTATTGTCGGGTGAGAGTTTAGCAAGGATTTCGAGAATAGAAAAGTGGAGGAAGAAAAAGTTTAAGTAATTTTCAATAAAAATACACACTGATTTTAATTAGTGCTTTTCGTTTTTAGAAGATGACAAGCAGTTGATTACTTACCGGTTGAAAGACGGGGAGTCCTTCATGGCCGGCCAGTCCCTCTGTAAGGGGGTTGGCTCTGGGGACCGAGGGAAAGGTCATCTTCCGGAGGCTGGCAAGGCCCCCTTTAGCCCATAGAAAATTGCCGGCATTTTCCTTTGTTGTTGACGAGCTGTAGGTGGCTGGCTTACGCCTCGGCTTCATCCTGGATGAAGCCATAATGAAAGAAGGAGAGCATTCTAACAATGTACGATGAACGGAACAAGCGTTTTTTGGTGTCAGATCTTTATGGGAGGAGTGAGTATTTCCGCATTCCTCTTTAAACCTTCTTTTTTGGCTCTCATTAGTGGTGATCCGGCGAAGGTTTGGAGGAACTGTTCGTCGGTCTTGATGGAAGCGATTGATTTTGTTGAGAGTTGGGAGCCTGCTATGCGGGGTATGTTTAGCGATTTGGTCGCACGCTGGCGCGCTTCATTGTGCGGGCAGACTTCCTGGCAGATATCGCAGCCGTATAGGCGTTTGGTTTTGGCGATGATTTTGGCTAATTTGGGTGGGATCTTGCCTTTGTTTTCTATTGTGAGATAGGAAATGCACAGTCGTGCGTCTATTACTCCCGGT
>JAQBYK010000141.1 GCA_027622635.1 bacterium | reverse complement strand
ACAAGGGCGAAGATTACCTGCTTTTTGGCTTTTTCAATCGCTTCTTCATTGCCATAGGCCATCCCGAACCTTACTCCGGCGATTATCAAAAATAGTAGGGATGCCGCACCCACAAATCCAATGAGACTAACCGCGTATTTTGGTAAAATATTATCTACGAGTGCGGTTCTTGCTGAATCCGGTTTGCCTTCTTCCAGGACAGGTCCGGGTAGGGTTCTGGGTTTTGGTATGACCTGAAATTTGTAATCCCCGGCATAAGCAACACTTAGACCCATAGTGGTCATCAGCGTTAAAGTCAACAATATGTAAGTTAGTAGTTTTTTCATTATCTTACGAAAAATGTTGGATTTATTGTGTAGAGAATTAGTCCAGAAAGGAATAATACCGCTATTCCCGCCAATGATTGAAGGATGCGTTTCTTTGCCGAAGTAACCGCTTCCTGATCACCACCTGCTGCTGAAATTTGGATGCCGCTTAATACGATAATCAATACTGCTATAATTCCAACCATACTTGCTCCCCATTGATAGATCATACCAATGTATCCGTAGAGTAAGTGTGTGCCGCCTTTGCTTAGAAGAACCTGCACAATGCTGCATGAGTATTTTGCATTGTAGTTTTCTACGTCTTCATAATCCGGTAGATTTGTGTAGCATGGTTGACCTGTGTCTGTGGCTTTTGAGTATCTTGAGAATTCCGATGCGGTTTCTAATTTATTACTACCCGGAAGCGTCCATTGCAGAGTGTGTCTGTAGCATGTTCTTGATTTAAAATTTGGATCATTTTCATCATCTTGAGTGCCTAGTGGTTCTTCAATGATTGTTACTATGAATCCATCGTCGGTCCCGGTACCCTCTTTTTTGTTTCCGTTTGCATCTTTTTCTGTTGAATTTATACATGGATAATCTTTAGCTCCTTTTAATTTGTTTTTTAAATCTACTGCCTCTTGAGAATTTGCAGGTGTCGCAGGTGGAGCCGCAAGTGCCACTGAGCTCAACATGATGCTAAATATCGTAAATAGTGCTAATTTTGCGATTAATTTTTTCATACCGCTGCTTTACTCACAAATATTGACTGGACGAATATGACTATTACGTAAGCTAGGAAAGTTACTAAAAGTCCGATGATTGCGTATTTGAATATGTCTTTGGCTTCGTCCAGTTTCTGTTGATTTCCTTGTGCGAACATCATCATGAAACCTGAAATAATCAGTAGTATCAGTGCAAAACTACTTATTATTGCTACAAAATAATTAATTATTTGTAGTATGAATTCGACAATGGGCGAATTTGCATTTTCTTCTTTGAAATAAGCCTGTTGTTGTTCGTACTCGCCGATCTCGACGTTGTCCTTTAGTTTTAGGATTTCTCTGACCGGGAAAGTTGCTTCTGACAGTGCGTCATTTGCTGCAAATACAAGTGGGGTAGTGATTAACCCTAAATTGATGATAAGAGCACTGATTATAATAATTGCCAGTTTTTTCATCTGTTTTTGTTTTCATTATGCTTCAAATTCACGTGGGATATTTTCTATAGCACTTTCTTCTGAAATCAGTCCCGCTTGCAATAGATCTGTGACTGATTTTTTCATTGTCTGCATGCCTTCTTTGGTTGAAGTTTCTATTACAGAGTTAATTTGGTGTGTGTTGGACTTTCTGATCAAATTGCCTATCGCATTATTAACAAACATCATCTCATACGCGCCAACTCGTCCTTTGCCGTCCTTGGTTTTGATCAGGCTTTGCCAGAAAACAGCCTTTAAACTGGCTGAAAGTTGGGTTTTGATTTGGTTTTGTTGACCGGAAGGGAAAGCGTCGATGATTCTGTTAACGGTATCGGCACAGCCCATTGTGTGTAATGTTGCAAACACCAAATGTCCGGTTTCCGCAGCGGTTATTGCCTGTTGAATAGTCTCCAGATCCCTCATTTCTCCAAGAAGAATGATGTCCGGATTTTCTCTGAGTGACGCACGCAATGCTTTTTGAAAGCTTAGTGTGTGAATTCCAACTTCTCTTTGTTGGATTACAGATTGGTTGTTTTGATGAACGTATTCGATAGGATCTTCAATTGTTATGATGTGTTTTTTCTGATTTCGGTTTATTTCATGGATCATTGCCGCCATTGTAGTTGTTTTACCTGATCCGGTTGGTCCCGATACAAGAACTAGACCATTTTGTAATGCCGTAGCTTTCTTCATCTGTGCCGGAAGATTGAGTTGATCCATAGTTAGTACGTTTTCGGTAATTAACCTGAAAACTGCTGAAATTCCTTTCCTTTGAACAAACATGTTTACTCTGAAACGTGCGATTGATTCAATTTCCATCGAGAAATCTATATCCAGGCTTTGTTCAAATTGTTTCTTTTGCTCAGGTGTAAGTATTTCAAGAAGGTATTCTTCGGCTAATTTTTTAGTTAGTACGGCATGTTCCTGAATAATGATCATGTCACCGTTTATCCTTAGAACAGGTTTGATTCCTGTAGATATAAAGATATCTGATGCTTGATATTGGGCTGCCGTTCTAAATATTTTCTCTAATTTATACATCGTAGTATTATACCATTTTTACGTCTTCAGAACAAGACTCCAAGGCGGAAAAACCCCTTTAATTAAGGTGCCTGGATTTTTGAAATGTTTACCTTTCTACTTTTTCTTCGGAGTTTGATCCAAGTGATGGTGGTGGAGATGTGTCTTCTTCAACTTCTGTTGGTTCTTCAGCGTATGTTTCCTTTAATTCCTCTACGACTTCTTCTAATTCCTCTAAATTTTCCGATACTTCTTTTTCTTTTGGAGCTTCACTTTCCGATGTATCTGCACCCAGGCTGTTTGTGAGTTCCAGAGTTGATGATTCAGAAGTCGCATTGTCATCTCCGCTCAAAAAACTAAAAATGAAGTATGCAATTGTTAATGCGAGTATGACAACTATCGCAATAATTATGTATTTTTTTACCTTTTTGCTTTTTTCTTCATCCTGTTCAGATTGTGCAGGAGCTGGAGTGTC
>JAQBYK010000140.1 GCA_027622635.1 bacterium | reverse complement strand
TTGAACTTTAATAGTTTGTTGTTTTCCTCTGCTAAGTTTTTTACCCATTTTGCATCTTTTTGGCTTTCTTCTCTAAGTTTGTGATCTATGTGAGCAATTATGGTCTTACAGGAAACTTGTTTAAGAAAATGTAGTAGGAATATTGAATCGGGGCCTCCGGAGATACCTGCGATTACAGTGTCGCCGGGTTTGATGAATTTTATTAAACCATTTAAGACTTTCTGTTCGAGTTTTTTGGATTCTTGTGAGTTCATGACTTTTTCTTTATTGAGCCTTTGCTTTGCTTCGGCTCTGTTAGCATGATAATTTCTTCGAAATTGTCGTCTTCTGCGGCTTTATTGGGGATTATCTTGCCACATTTTTCGCATTTGTGATAGATCATCCAGCCTTTTTTCCCGTCTTTCTCTACCTTAAATGGTGGCATTAAAGAATGACACTCACTAAGTCTATCACCGGGAGTCTCTTTATCTACGTGTAGAGAATGCAGACATTTAATACAGTGGTTTCGACAAGAGCTTAAATGTGGAGGATTATCTTTTCCACATTTCTTGCAAGTAAAGCCCTCATTTATAGTGATGAAGTTTTTCATGACGTTGATAAAGTAGCAGAAATGTGCTAGAATATATAGAAGTAAAAACAAAAATAATGAAAAAAACACCATTAGTATTGATCGTTGGAGTGATAGTTTTGGTTCTCATTGGTGCTTACACCGGTTATTCCTTCTGGGAAAGATCTGCTGCCAATAATGATCTTAAGGTTGTTCAGAAAGAGCTTGCTGACTACCAAAATCAGGTTCTACAATTCGAAAACCAGAAAGTTACTCAGGCTATCAATGCAAAGCAAACTATAAATGAATTGAAAGACGACATTGTGCTTTGGTCTAGAGTTATTAAGAAGGTGAGGAGCACAGTACCTAAGTTAAAGGGGGATACAATCGTTGATATTCTCTCTTATTCCGCATCTTCCGGAAGCACTATTAACATGAATGCTAAGACTATTCCGGGTTCAGATGACCCTTATCTTAGAGTGGCTGATTTGATTGAGGGATTTGATGATGAAGATGTATTTAAAAATGCTTTTGTTCCTTCTATTTCCGCAGGTTTGGATGATGAAGGAGAGGAAATATTAACTTTTATGTTTAGTGCGGATTATGTGGATGAAGATGTTGCTGAGATTGTGAAGAAAGAGAAGGAGGAAGTGAACGAGTCTGAGGAAGCTGAAGCTGTAGTTCGTTAATCTAAATAATATGTTAGAAAAAAATCTAGATAAGGAGATAGAAATAAGATCACGGTCTAATATTGGTACTTTAATTGGTCTTTTTATTGTCGTTGCATCTGTTGTTCTTTATGTGTTTTTAGCTGGTCCCGTGGCGACTGAGGCAGATACTATTAAAGCTGATATATCTACCAAATCAGCTGAATTAGTTGTTTTAAAGGAGAAAGTTGCTTCTTTTGAGAAAAGTCAGGAAGATCTTGAATTAACTACGGAGGTTCAGCGCTTAGAAATTCTTAAAGCTGTTCCGCTTGAAATGGATCAGGATGAGGTGATTCGCGATGTTATTGAAATTTCCGATACCTATGATGTTAAATTGAAATCAATCAGTTTTGGTAAGGGATCAAGCCGGTATGAAGGTGTTGGTTCACTTAGAATAAATGCCAGTTTTGAGGGTAATTACACTGATTTGACTGATTTTCTTCAAGGATTAGAGCAAAATGCTCGAATGTTTAAGATTGATTCCATCAGTGTTCAGATCAATAAACTTGATATTACTGATATCGAACGTGCAAATTTTTCTCTAGTGATTGAGTCATTCTATCAGCAATAAATATGGAGTTTGGTGCTTTTAAAAAACCGTCTGAAGATAAACATCAGGAAGCGGATGCGACTGATTATATTGTTGAAGGTGCGGAAGAAGGTAAAGAAGTTTTAAATAGGGTAAAAAAAGAGGCTGTAATCCATGGTGACAATGTTATTTATGGTGTTTATGATAACTCTGATAAGGGTTTATCTGTACGGCTTAATGACTTCTTTATAGATAGATCTAAGGTTGACTTGAAAGATAAATCATATTTTTTCCACATGTTGGCTGTTATGGTTGATGCGGGTATTCCTGTAGTTGGAGCTGTTAAATCATTGGCCACTCGTACTAAGAATAGGCGATTCATGAGGGTTTTGAACACTATTGCTCATGTTTGTGAGGAAGGATCTAATCTGGCCGACTCAATGAGCCGGTTTGAGGATGTTTTTGAGGAGGCTGAGTTAGGAATTGTTCGAAGTGGTGAGGAGACAGGACGACTTCATACAATGCTATTTAAGCTGTCTGAGCAATTAGATAGAAGACATGATCTATATATGAAGCTTTGGGGGGCTGCGGTCTATCCTATTGCTGTACTTTCTGTCTTGGTACTTGTGACTACCGGAATGTTGGTTTGGATTTTTCCTACTTTACTATCATTGCTTCAAGAGGGTGGGGCATCTTCTGCCGATTTACCTTTTGCAACCAGGATTTTAATCGGACTTCAAAATGCAGTTGTGAATTTTTGGTGGTTGATTTTGGTTGTTATTGCAGGGATTTATGGTTTGTTTGCAATGTATAGAGGAAGTTCTTATGGTGCAGTTAGATGGGATTATGCGAAATTAAAGATGCCGATTGTTGGTGGTTTAATGAGGCGTGTTTTTGTTTTGAGATTTGTGAGTATGCTTGGGATTTTGATTGAAGCCGGTTTGCCGGTGATCAAAGTTTTGCGCATAACCGGAAATTCGCTTTCCAATAGGATTTACAAGCTTAAGGTACAAGAGATAATCGAAGAAGTTAGAATCGGTGGAAAGATTTCTGCAAGCATTAAAGATTCTGAATTCCTTTTTCCTTCTGAAGTTAGTCAGATGTTGGGTATCGGTGAAGCCTCTGCCAGTGTCGCTAAGGTTTCTGATAAAATCTCTGATCAATATCAAAGAGAGATTGATAATAGTTTAAGAAAGCTAACTTCAGTATTTGAACCA
>JAQBYK010000139.1 GCA_027622635.1 bacterium | reverse complement strand
AACTTAAAAATCGTCCCACTATCTGAACTCAACGCCTCTTTCAACTTAGCGATTGTACGTCTTCATAACGGCCAAGTATAAATCATGGCGGGCTTTCGGAGCAATTACCTGTCACCTGCCACCAAAGTTTGTTATGTGCAAAATGCTCAATTTTACTCATAACTGCCCGCTTTGCTTTATACAGTGTTGTGTTTTAGTAGCCGCCTTCCCCAATGTTTCTTTATAGCACTTTGTCCTTTTTGTTTTTGTCGAAGAGAGACTTCCTATTTTTTTGAGCATGATTTGTTTTTGGATATGGTTACCAGATTTTCTTCTTCTAACAATTTCTTTACTTGTGTAACAAACAATTCTTGTTTGTCATTGTCAAGGTCTTTTAAATCGAAGCAATAATCTTTCTCTCCTTCTCTTCCCCAACTATTTACATCGTATTTAAACCTGATTTTATATTCTGATTCGAACTCGTCAATAAAATCATCAAGTGCCTTTTTTGCCTTTCCATTAATACCTTCACCTCTACTTGAGAAAGTAATTATTAAATCAGAGACATCCCTACTTGTGTTTGTTGTCTGGTCTTCTTTTTTTGATTGAGGATGTCCATCTGGAGGATTTATGCTTTTCTCAGGTGTGTCCTTTTTTTTCGCTTCCTTGCCATCACCTATATTCTGATTGGAATTGCAAGGACCAATTAGCAGTGTTGTAATTAATACAATAGATGTCCAGTTCATTTTTATTCGATTATAATTTTACGATTGATTTTACCATCTTCAGTAAGTATTTGGAATGTATAAATTCCTTTGGGTAATTCTTTAACTTCTATCTGCTTTTTGAAAAGCCCTTGAACATTACTTACAGATTCGTTATATATTTCTTGACCAAGTACATTTATTATTCTAAAGCTAATACTTAGGCTTTTTGTAGTAGTAAAATCTATTGTAAATAGTCCACTATTAGGATTGGGATATATAGACAGCCCAGTAATAAATTGGTGCTCAACAACCCCAGTAGGTGAGTTTACCGTAATGTAATTTGTTTTTGTTTCTATATCGTTTCCCCAACCGTTAGTTGCGGTCAATGTCACTGAATATGTGCCAGTGGAG
The DNA here is from genome assembly GCA_027622635.1 of bacterium. Taxonomy (GTDB): domain Bacteria; phylum Patescibacteriota; class Gracilibacteria; order UBA1369; family LOWO2-01-FULL-3; genus JAQBYK01. The sequence goes on along the minus strand of JAQBYK010000139.1, from coordinate 1,918 downwards.
TTGTATGTAATATTTGAAGGGTTTTGTAAAGTTGAAGAAGTTGTTGAAGCACCAGGAAATGACCAACTCCACGAAGTCGGTGAATTTGTTGAAAGGTCATAAAAGTTAACTGTTAGCGGAGCTGTGCCTGTAGTAGTATTTGCATTGAAATTTGTTACGGGAGCATTGCCCTGTGTGCATCCAAGAGATGATTGCAAACTGCCTCTTGAACCATATAAAGTTGCTTTCATCCACCTATATTGCCAGTAAGTGAACATATTAAGGCATGCATCATCAGAATAATCCATATAATTAACATACATATCGCCACCGTATCCCCCATTACTACATGATGTTGGTGCTGAGGGGCAACCTAAACTCGATCCACCTTGGTTAGGAGTATCATTAATATTATCTGTGCCTGAACAAGCTGAGAAATCATCCCCCCAAATGTGGATTAAATCTAGCCAGTGCCCAACTTCATGGGTTGTTGTTCTGCCAAGGTCAAATGGGGCAGCTGCTGTACCAATAGTGCCGAAAGATTCATAATCTATAACAACTCCGTCTGTTGCTGCTGCCCCACCAGGGAATTGAGCATATCCTAAAAATGATCCTGATAAATCAACAACCCATATATTCAAATAGTCATCTCTTGACCATGCGTCCTTTCCACCCATTGAAGTATATTTCATTTCATTGTTGCCACCACTACCCAACATCGCAAATGGGCCGAATGTAGTTGCTGTTCTTGTAATCCCATTCGTAGGATTTCCATTAGGGTCTTGTTCAGCAAGGCAAAATTCAATCCTAATATCTTTGGAAAAACCTCTGAAACGAGATGGTGAGGAAAAAACATCAGAATTTAATCTGCGAAAATCTTCATTAAGCACATCAATTTGAGATTGAATTTGTGCATTAGAAATGTTTTCCGTTGAGTTATTGTAAACAACGTGAACAACTGTGGGGATAGTTATAACCGGAGCGGGTGTACCAAAAAGCTTGATCGTTACAGTTATTGGGATAGAATTACTCGCACAATTATATTCATCTACAAGAATATCATAACTATCGTTGGTAAATGGTGAGAAATAGATTCGAGATTGTGGTGCACAAACTGCATAATCATCATTAAATGCTTCAAGAAATGTACCGCCAGACTCATAAATGGTGATTTGTGAGTCAAAAGCACCATCACCACAGGTCGATATTTGGTAAACATTTCCTGCTTGCATTCCTGTTACTGTAGTATATTCACCACCGTATAAATAAGTTACAATACTGTCGCCAACGGACGTTGGGGCGGCTTTAGTTTCCCAATACGTATTATCATAAGGACATTGACTTCTTGCTACTTGTGTTAGTAATAAGAATGTTAATAATATGTATATATTTTTCATTTTCTTTTATTTTGGGTTTTCGATTCTTTTCTTGTTAACTCCTTGTATAGTTCAGGATTTTTAGCATACAGCTCTTTCTTTGCTATTGCAAAATTCTTGAGATCAGTTTCTGGGTCTCCTGTTGGTGTGAAACCGGGAATAACAGGTAAGTCTAAATTGCTATAATTTTCGTACCTCCCACTTTCTTTTAAAAATTGTTGTTTAATGACTTCCAAGGAGTCCATCTTTTTAGTTAATGAAGTATCTTGTTGCTGTTGATGTTTTAATGCTTCCATTGTGCCACAATCCCTATTTTGAGCTATTGCAATTGAACAAGAGCACATAGATAATATCACTATTAATTGTTCTGTCTTCATGGTATTATGTTTTTTATGATTAATAATTTGAAGAAGCTTTCTTCTGATTTTTTCTTGTCAGTCATTTTAGTTTTATTTTTTCATTCGCCCGTTAAAAGTACCAAAGTTTCTTGACGGCTATTAAACACAACTAGTGGACAAATTGCTTACGCCTAATATAGACATAATTGTTGAGATTTTCTCATA
>JAQBYK010000006.1 GCA_027622635.1 bacterium | reverse complement strand
GCCATAAACAATCAACTCAACTATAAATAATTAACTCAGCCATAATCAATCAACTCAGCCATAAGTAAGTGATTCAGGGCAAAACATAAAATCATGGGCAAAAGCAAATATATTCAGCCCTAATCAATCAAATCCAAATAAACCTTAAGAGCCTCCTCCCACCTTCGGAGCTGCTCAAGTTTCGTATTCTTCAAAATAGAGCAGTGAGGACGCTTGGCAGGTCTTTTGAATTCTCCTGAATCAACTGCCTCAACTTTTATGTCCATATTCTTGAGTTCAAAGATTTTTTTTGCAAAATCATGCCAAGAGGTAGCCCCGGAATTTGTGAGATGATAAATACCATAATCCAGTATCTCGCCGTAAACATGATCTACATCAGGAGAATGTTCTCGATCGCCGTGAGATTCACGAGACTCAGGCGACCCAATAGACTCACTCGACCCACGAGACCCAAACGACTCAGGCGACCCAATAGACACACGAAACTCAGACGACCCACTCGACTCACTCGACTCACTCGACTCAGACGACTCAGACGACTCAGACGACACAGACGACCCAGACGACCCAGACGACCCTGCTAAATAAGGCCGTAAAAAACATTTAATTACAGCTTCACAAAGATCGTCCGTATATGTTGGAGAACCGATTTGATCCACAACGACTTTTAATTCATCTCGAGTCTTCCCCAAATCAATCATCGTAGTTACAAAATTCTTTCCGCCAGAACCAAATAACCATGATGTGCGAATGATATAGCAACGATTCAGCACATTCATTATAAGTTCCTCCCCGGCACGCTTGCTCTCACCATACACATTAATAGGGGAGCATTCATCATCCTCCGCGTATCCATGCGGATTCTCACCGTCAAAAACATAGTCGGTGCTGAAATGAATAAGGACAGCATTGTTTTCCTTACAAGCCTCAGCAATAAGCCCGGCAGCCCTAGCATTTACTCCAAAAGCATCCTCCCTATTAGTTTCGCAATCATCAACAGCGGTATACGCGGCTGCATTTACAACAAAGTCCGGAGAGACACGCTTAAAAACTGACTCAACAGAGCCAACATCGCATATATCAACTTCATCCTTATCAAAAGCAAAAACTTCAAAATCCTCATTTTCAGTAAGGTGTTGAAAGAAACACGATCCAAGCATTCCATTTTTACCCAGCAATAAAACTTTCAACTTCCTTAATTAGATTTTTTAATTCCACGTTTTTAGAGTCTTTCTCAGTCCGAAGTTTCCACTCAACGCCATTCTTCTCTAAAGTCCTACGACTAATAACTATTCTAAGAGGAATGCCAATCAAATCGGCGTCCTTAAGCTTAACTCCGGGGCTCTCATCTCTGTCGTCAAAAAGAATTTCAATCCCATTTTCTTTCAATTCTTCATACAATTCTTCAGCTCTATTTGAAATCTCATCGTCGTTTCCAATGCAAACCAAATGTACATGATATGGTGAAACAGAAAGTGGCCAAACTATACCTGTATCATCGGACAGGGCTTCTACAATAGTACCCATCAAACGTGTATTGCCGATGCCATAACACCCCATCACAACCGGCTTGGATTTTCCGTCCTTGTCGCTAAAATTAAGGCCAAAAGCTTCGCTATAGCGAGTTCCAAGTTTGAAAATATTTCCGGCCTCAATAGCCTTTATTTCCTTTAAATCGCTATCACATTTTCCACACTTAAATCCACCTCTAACTTCAACTAAGTCCGCAAATTCCTCAATAGTAAAATCTTTCCCATGATTTACATTTTTGTAGTCCTTGGCTTTCGCATTTGCACCGGTAACAAAATTTTTCACATCCTTTATAGAATGATCAGCGACAAATCGGATTTCAATATCTTTTGGCATATTCACAGGAGAGATATAGCCCTGAACAAGTCCAACTTTCTCTAAAGTGTCAGGACTAGCAGAACGCAGTGGCTTTTTAATGTAATTCTCAAGTTTCGTGTCATTCACATTAAGATCTCCTCGAATAACAACGCCAAGCAAACCTTCTCCTTCAACTTCATAAACAACAGTCTTCAATATTTTGTGTTCCCCAACATTGTGTGCATCAGCATTGTCTTTAACAGAATTACCACGCTCTATATCAACTTCTTCCATTTTAAGTTCCTCCTCATCCTTTTGATCTGGATCTTTGATTTTACCGGCTGCAATTTCCAAATTCTGTGCAGTATCACACTTCTCGCAAACTATAATAGTATCCTCACCGGCAGGTGTAACTATTGAGAATTCATGAGAATGCTTATCGGAGAATGGCCCACCGGAAGCCTCGCAAAGGTAGGCCTTCAGGCCACATCTCTCAAAAACATTAAAATACGCTACTTTGGATCGTTCATAGTACTCGTCCAGATCTTCTTCAGAGGCATGAAAACTGTACATATCCTTCATTCCAAATTCACGCCCGCGCAAAAGACCGGATTTAGCCCTCGGCTCATCTCTAAATTTTGTCTGAACCTGATATATGCTAAGTGGCATATCTTTATAAGACTGAATGTATTTAGCGGCCAAAGGAGTAACTGTTTCCTCGTGACTTGGCCCAAAAACGAATTCTTTGTTACCGGAAGCATGAGTACGATAAAGAATGTCATTCATAGTTTTATCCCTGCCGCTAGTCTTCCAAAGACTGATAGGATGAAGAGCCGGCATTAGGATCTCCTGACCGTCTACCGCATTCATCTCCTCCCGAATAATTGTATTAATCTTGGTAAAAACCCTATGACCAAGCGGTAACAAATTATAAATACCTGCAGCAAGTTTTTCAACGAAGCCCGCCTGCGCAAGCAATACTGCATTCTTACTATCCGCATCACATGGAGGATTATGTCTGGTTTTTCCGAACATCTTCGAATAACGCATAGACCAAATATAGAGATTTTTGGGTCTCAGGGCAAATTAATAGCAATAAGCTAAACACGACTAGCTTCAAGTGGTGTCGTACTCACTTTTTTATGCTTTCTCTCCTCAAGATTATCCATTAATTTGCGAGACCATTCCTCGTTATTCTTATACCAATCAAAAGTCAGGGAAATCCCCTCTGGAAAATCAACAGATGGCTCCCAACCTAATTCATTCTTCATTTTACTAGCATCAATGGCATAACGCCTGTCATGAGCAAGTCTGTCATCCACATAAGTAATCAAACTTTCATCCTTACCAAGAAAATCCAGCAAGAATTTGGTGATTTCAAGATTCGTTTTCTCGTTATTTCCACCGATATTATAAACCTCACCAACTGCCCCTTTCTCAAGAATGGTATCAATCGCAATACAATGATCGATAACATAAAGCCAATCGCGGACATTTTTGCCATCCCCATATACAGGAACAGGCATATCCTGGGAAATCAGTCGGAAAAAATATGGAATTAATTTCTCAGGAAATTGATATGGACCGTAATTATTACTGCAACGACTTATAGTCACACCCATCTGATAGGTTTCAAAATAGCTTTGTACCAGTAAGTCGGCGGAAGCCTTAGAGGCTGCATAAGGACAATTTGGAGAAATAGGAGTTTCCTCGGTGAAGAGATCAGTAGAATCAGTTCCAAGGTCTCCATACACTTCGTCGGTTGATACCTGGTGATATCTTTTAACTCCGTTTATTCTGGAGGCCTCAAGCAAATTATGACTCCCAACAATATTCGTAAGTACAAAAATACTCGGACCGGTAATACTCCGATCTACATGAGTTTCGGCTGCAAAATGCACCACCTTGTCAAATTTTTCCTTCTCAAATAATGAATCAACAAAACCCTTCTCAGCAATATCCCCCTGAACAAAGTGAAAGCGATCCGCATCCATTAGATCGGCCAAATTGTCCAGATTGCCTGCATAAGTCAATTTATCCAGAATGTAAATTTCATCAGTCGGATATTTCTCAAATCGAAAGTGGGCATAATTGCTGCCAATGAATCCGGCTCCACCCGTTATTAATATTTTCATAATCGCATTAATTAGATTGAGAGTTCGTACCGGCTACTTCTCTCTTAAATTCCTCCAAATCGTAGATGTAATCTTCAGGAACGTAGTTTACCGAAGAGATAGCCATAAGTACAGCGTCGGGAGAAAAATCATAGAAGTCGCGAAAACACATTTCATTCATTAATATCGCATCGCTAGGTCCTTCGAGTCCAAACTCATGCCACTCTACTCCATCATGAAACCGTGCTCTGATTCTGCCCTTCTGACACACATACATTTTCTTCTCACTCCTTACGGCATGTCCACCACGCGCTTCCACAACATCTGTCAAAAAATAAACCCGTTTAACAGGCCAATCGATGTAATCCTTAATCTCAATAGGTGTTAAAACACCTCTATGATCTTGAAAGCTTTCAAGCTTTATTTTCTTTAACTTTTCCATATCTAAGCAATCGTACGGATTTTTTCTGATATTTCTACCGCCTCAAGTATATCCCCAACTTCAACAATCGGATCGCCAACAAATTTAATTCCACACTCATTTCCTTCATTAATCTCTTTAACCTTAGCCTCGACTTTCCTCAAAGTGTCAATTTCTCCATTACCAACTATATTGTCCTGGTCTTCCTCGGTAACACCACGAATAATTCTCAATTTTGCCTTATCCTTAAGCTTACCGGTAAGTACTCTCGCACCAATAATCATTTCCTTCTTCTTAGTCAGGAATATCTGCTTGACCTCAGCCCTACCAATTACAGATTCAATAACTTCAGGCTCAAGTAAGCCACTTAAAATAGCCTTTATATTCTCAATTAAATCATAAATTACTGTGTACTTTTTCACCTCAACATTTTCACGTTCGGCAGTTTTAGCCACATTTGGAGAATCAAAATCAGTATGAAAGGCGATAATCAGGCCTTTACTGGCAGAAGCCATCATAACATCAGACTCGGTTACAGTTCCGACACCTGTATGAATCATTTTTATAGCAACCTCCTCATCCTTAATCCTTGCAATTGATTGTTTGATTGCCTCAAGTGAACCTTTGGCATCGGCCTTTACAATAAGTTTTAGAATTTTTTCAGATTTGACCTGAGAAATAACTTGATTGGTTGCAGAAAGCTGATCCATAGTTTCTTTCTTGTTTATAAGGCCAATCTCTTCAGCACGTTCACGGGCTATCTTTTCGCTTTTAACTACCTGAAGAATATCTCCACTCTTCGGAGTAACATTCAGGCCAGCAATAAGCACCGGAGTTGATGGCCCTGCGGTTTTAACACTTTTGCCATTGTGATCATGCATAAGTTTAATACGACCATACGTATTTCCAATTATAACGCTATTCATAACTTTAAGTGTCCCTGTATTTACCAAAACAGTAGCGACCGGACCAAGATTTTGGTCCAAATGTGCCTCAATAACAGTGCCAATTGCTTCACGATTAGGATTAGACTTTAGCTCTTCCATTTCAGCAGTCAGAAGTATCATATCAAGAAGTGCATCAATTCCATCTCCTTTAAGTGCGGAAACATTTACCATCACGGTATTGCCACCCCAATCCTCCGCCTGAAGATCATGTTCAGCAAGTTCTCCCTTAACTTTTTCAGGGTTGGCTTCAGGCTTGTCCATTTTGTTTATGGCAACGATGATAGGCACACCGGCATCCTTGGCATGATTGATAGCCTCAATTGTCTGGGGCTTAACTCCTTCATCAGCGGCAACAACCAAAATAGCGATGTCCGTAACCTTAGCTCCGCGAGCTCTCATGGAGGTAAACGCTTCATGCCCCGGGGTATCTAAAAAAGTAATCAATTTGCCCTTCTTTTCAACTTGGTAAGCACCTATGTGCTGAGTTATTCCTCCGGATTCCTTTGCAACAACGTCAGTCTCTCGTATGGCATCCAGGAGCTGGGTTTTACCATGATCAACATGTCCCATTACAACGACTACGGGAGGCCTCTCTTCAAGCAAAAGAGCATCATCTTCCTTAACCAGGTTTGAAATATCACCGGACATAAGCTCTTCGGCACCGGCAATTTCACGTATTCGCTTGACCTTAATTCCTAAATCCTCAGCCAAAACTTGCGCCGTATCAAAATCAATCTGCTGATTGATATTTGCCAAAATGCCATTTTTCATCAACTCGCCAATTATCTTCGCTGCATTTAATCCGGTTTTCTCAGCAAACTCCTTAACTGTAATTGCGGCAGGAATGGCAACAGCCTTACTGGTGTCTACAACAGTATCAACATGAGTGACTTTTTTCTTTGTATCCCTCCCGGCGGTCTTCTTTCTCTGGCTTTTTACAATTTCTCTTTCTCTTTCTTCGGCAATAATTTCATCATAAATCTCAGCGATATCGCCTTTATCAGCAGGTGATTCATCAGACGAGTCGCTATCCGATAATTCTTCAAATATTAGCTCGGCAACATCATCATCCACGGTTCTTGCTTTTGGAGCCAACTCAAAACCCAATTCAAGAATTTTTTCCTTGAGTTGTTTGGTCGATAGATCGAGTTTTTCCGCTAAATCAGCGATTTTAGTTGACATAATGGCTTAATACAATGAAAAGCATAAGCAGTCTACGGAAAAAGGCATAGGTTGTAAAGGAGTAAAAGCCTATTGAAATAATCAATATAATCAGTAAAAATAGGACTATGGAAATTTTGATAAGTGTAGTTCTAATAGCCATCCTGGGAGCTGTCATGTTTTTGATATATCGCCAGAAGCCGGAGGGAAACAGTGATATGCTATTTGAATACATTGAGGCACTTCGCAAAGAACTCAGGGAATCAGGGAATGAAGATCGCAAAGAAGTTCAAAATAGACTGGATAAAATACAGGAAAGACTTTCAAAAGGACTTGAAGTTTCATCAAGTACAATGCAAAAGCAGTTCAGCGAAAGTGCGAAAATGATCAAAGAGATAACTCATGAACTGTCATCGGTAAAAGAAACAAACAAGCAGGTTTTAAATTTTTCCGATAAACTTCAAAGTCTTGAAAGCATTCTAAAAAATCCCAAGCAGAGGGGGATTTTGGGAGAATATTTCCTGGAAACAATGCTGGGCCATGTACTCCAGCCAAATCAATACGAAACTCAATACAAGTTCAAAAATGGAGAAATTGTAGACGCGGCGATTTTTTTTAAAAAGAAGATAATTCCGATAGACGCCAAGTTTTCACTCGAAAAATACAACAAAATAATGGAAGAGAAAGATGATAGGAGGAAAGAAGTTTTAGAGAAGGAATTTAAGGGCGATATAAAAAACCGAATAGATGAAACGGCCAAATACATAAGACCTGATGAGAATACAACAGACTTTGCTTTTATGTTTATACCGGCCGAAGGAATTTACTATAACCTCCTGGTATACAAAGTCGGAAATATAAACGTTAACAGCCACGATTTGATCGAATACGCCTTTAAAAAACATGTGATTATCGTATCTCCGACATCATTCTTTGCTTATCTTCAAACAGTCTTACAGGGTCTAAAAAGTATAAAAATGGAAGAATCAATGGAAAAAATTAAGAAAAACATACAAAACCTTGGACGACATATCGGAAGCTATGAAACATACATGCAAAAGATGGGGAATAATCTTGGAACAACAGTCAACATGTATAATTCCGCATATAAAGAATTTGACAAAATCGATAAGGACATATTCAAAATTACAGATGGTGAAGAGGGGGGAAAGGCGGAGGTGGTTTTTGTAGACAAGCCAAAACTTGAAGCATAAAATGTAAATATGAATGTACACAAACAAACTCTGGTAACGGTCCTACTGGTTTCGGTACTAATCGTAGGAGCATTTGTGTCTCAAATGGGCAACACAAACTTGTTTAAGGGGCAACTAAAAGCGAGTGAAGAAAAAGCACAAATAGGCGACAACAATCTCGTAGACCAATTTTTAAAACCGGATCTTACTACAAATATACAGGTAATGCCGCCTGAAAATGAAGGAGGAGATCTCAGTATAAATGTAACAATTGAAAATCTTGGGCCGGGTATAATAGATGGAGAATCACAATTTAAATACGCGATCCTTCTTGAAACAAATCCGGGTGAATTTATAGAAATATTCTCAAATATAGATTCATATACTTTCATGAATCCCGGAGATTCGTTCAATTTCATTTATCCGATTTCCAAACCAATGTATCAATATGGGAACCAGGGAAGAATCAAGGGAGTGATAGATACCGAAAATAATATCAAGGAAGAGCATGAAGACAATAACGAAGTAATCGTACAATTCTTCCTTTAAACTGCCGGGCATATTAGTCTGAAATCGCAAAAGCCGCAATGGAAACCGGGGGTGGCATGGAATTCAGATGCTTCTATTTCCTTTATCAAAGCGGAGATTTCGTCAGGTAGAGAATTTAAGAATTCATCAGACCTTGATGTTGAGAATTTTTCATTTTCCTCTAAAAAATACAGGCTAAGTTTTGAGATAGATAAATTCAAAATATCTCTACAGGCCAGGGCATAAATAGACAATTGCAAATCCTTGGATAAATTACCGGAGTTCTTAGAGCGGCCGGTTTTATAATCTATGACCTCAAAAGTCCCATCAGCGAGCCTATCAATACGATCTATACGACCACTAATCCAGTAATCGCCAATTTTCAAATTGAAGGGCTTTTCCAAAAAAGAAGGAATGATCCAGGGATCGCAATTATTATCATAATACAACTTCAAAACCTCCCACCCTTTCTCCTTTCTGACTTTTTCGTGTTCGGCACTTTCATATCCCTCAGGAATCCAGTTATTTTCATACAACTCAGACAATACCTCTATACTAACAGGCTTATTGGACTTTAGAACCTTATAAAACTGATTCAGAGTATTGTGAATTGTACTTCCAAAATTTGCAGCGTGAGCGGGGGGGACAGGTACGCCCATAAGGTATCTGTAATTATACTTTAGTGGACAACTTTTAAAGGTATCAAACTGGGAATAACTTAAACGCTTCTTGCTGAAGCTTGGCAATTCAAATATCGGCTTATTTGGTTCTTTGAAGACTTGCAGGCGCTTAACGGCATCTTCAGCAACTTCATGCTCAACAATTTTCGCAGAAGAACACTCAAGCACCTCTTGAACAAAAGGAGATACATTCCACTTCTTCTTGCCCTCATACTGGTCACTATAGGTTATAAATAGCTGCTTCCTGGCACGAGTCATTGCAACATAGAAAAGCCTACGTTCTTCCTGTACATGAAAGTCGCCCTCGGGATATATTTCATTCGTTAAATCCTCCGGAACATCAAAGGGGTCACTTCTACGCGTACTTGGGAAGCGGTGATTAACTGCGTTTGCGACAAATACATAATCAAATTCAAGACCCTTGGCTCCATGGCTTGTAAGAATTTGTACAGAGTTCCTGTCAGCAAAACTATCAACTGCAAAAACAGCATTAGCCTCTTCAAGCAAATCTAAATAATTAACAAAATCAAGTACGGAACTATTCTCATTCTCCTTCTCAAATTTGGATACCTGACGGGCAAATTCATTGATATTATCAAGCACTTCAAAATGCTCACCGGAAGTAAGATAATGCAAATAACCGGATTGGTTAAGGAATTCGTTAATAACCAGACCAACACTGTGATTTTTAGAAAATTCAATTAAATCAACAAGTATAGAGTGTATTTTTGAAATCCCATCCTCCAGGCCGGGCAAAGAATTTTCAGGATTTTCCGGGACATTAAACAGATGAGATTTATACTTGTTTAGATGCTTCAGGATTTCGGACATTTGGATATCAAAAACATCCATTTTAAGTATACGAAGCAAGCTGATATCATCATTTGGGTTAGCAACCATCCTAACCACGGCGATCAAATCCTTGATTTCATCAAGCGCAAACAAACCTTTGGGATTTTTCACTTGGAAGGGGATACCAAGACGCTTCAACTCATCAATAAAGGGATGCGTTTGTTGATTAGCCCGAACCAAAATAGCAAAATTCTCAAATTCAACTCCATTGCTGTCATGGAGATCCTTAATTTTCTCAGCCACAAAAGAACTCTCCTGCATAAAGTCCGGAAAATGATTAACCTCCACAGGTCTATCATCCTCGCTATGGCATTTTAGCTTCTTATTCAATCCAAGCTTAAGTTCCAGGCGATCCGGATTGTTTCCCTGAATAAGCGTATAAGAACAATCCAAAATGCTCTGGGAACTTCTATAATTATCAGACAAAACGATTTTCTTCGTACCGGGAAAGTGCTTCTCAAACTGAAGAATATTACTCAAACTTGCTCCACGCCATTTGTATATACTTTGGTCATCATCTCCAACAACACAAAGATTCCCGTGTTCTCTGGATAATTTTAAAACCAGCTGAAATTGAGCATAATTTGTATCCTGAAATTCGTCCACAAGTATATATTTGAATTGTTCCTGATACTTTTTCAAAACAGATGCCCTTTTATCCAAAAGGTGATTGGCGTAATAGCATAGATCCGCAAAATCCAGATAATTATTTTCAATCAAAAGATCCTGGTAGACCTTATAGGTCTTAGCGATTTCTTGCATCTTATCAAAGTCCTCACCACTTAATTTTTCACTGAACTTAATGTAATCATCAGCATCAATTAGCTCATCCTTAAGCTTAGAAAAGTGATTAAGGAGTGAATAAATAAATCGGTTCGGATTTCCAAGTGGCCTATAGTAATCAAGCTCAAATTCAAAAAGATGCTTCTTAAAGAAAAACCACTGATCAACCTGATCAAGTACCTTATATCCGGGATCAATCCCAATCTCGAGACCGGACTCCCTAATTATATGCTCGGAAAATGAGTGAAAAGTTTTTATATTTAACTCCTCATAACCAAGTGGCATCTCAAGGTCAACTCGTTCCACCATTTCATTTGCGGCCTTATCAGTAAATGTAAGTGCAAGAATTTCAGTTGCCGAGGCTTTACCGGAATTAATTAATTCAAGAATCCGCGAAGTAATTACACGGGTTTTACCTGTACCGGCTCCTGCGATTATAAGAATGGGGCCCTTATCGTGCAAGACAGCTTCTTTTTGATTTGAATTCAATTCCATAGCGGAACCATTCTATACCAAATAAGAACTATTCACTATCCTTGTCAGATTCCTCTTCAGCTTCTTCTGGTTCTGCAGAAGCCTTGTCAGATTCCTCTAAAGCTTCTTCATCCTTCTTGGCTTTTTTAGGCTTTTCGTCAAGAGACTTGATAGAAAGACCAACCCTATGATCATCAGGATCTATAGCAATGATTTTAGCCTTAATTTTGTCGCCAACATTTAAAGTTTCAGCGGGATCACCATCGCCCTCAGGAGCTATCTCGCTAATGTGAATTAACCCATTAATTTCCTCATCCAATTTAACAAAGGCTCCAAAAGGAGTGATTCGATTTACTTCGCCATTTACCACTGTTCCAACCTTATACTTTTTAGTGGCATCAACCCATGGATCAGGAACAAGACGTTTCATCGAAAGACTTATCTTATCTTTTTCCTTACCTATAACTAAAACTTCAACTTCATCACCAAGCTTTCCATAGTCGTTTGGATCTTTTACATGCCCCCAGGCTATTTCTGAAATATGAACCAACCCTTCCAAACCATTGAAGGTAACAAATATACCGAAATTCACTATACCACTGATTTTACCAAGCAATTTTTGACCGACATCAAGTTTTTCCAGTGATCCTTTTCGCTTCTCCGATTCGGCAGCTCTCTCCGAAAGAATCAACTTACCGCTTTCTCTGTCTAAATTAATGATTTTGACAAGCAGAGGAAGACCTATAAGTTTTTGTAGCCTCGTTAGAATTTGAGCACTATCCGCTCCATTAACCCTTGGATAGTGAAGTGGAGCAAGCTGAGAAACAGGAATAAACCCCTTAATTCCATCTACATTAAGTAGAAGGCCGCCCTTATTAGCTTCGTTAGCTGAAACAGTTATCGATTCACCACTTTCATGTGCACTTAAAAACTTATTCCAGGTCTTTTGCTGACTTGCTTTTCTAAGCGACAAAACAACCAATCCATCCTCGTTTTCTTCTTCCAGGATGTATGAAGACACGGTGTCTCCTTCTTTCAGAGTTTTGATTGTATCAGAGCTATCCTGGGTCTCTTGACCTGCAATAATACCGGTAGCCATGCCGCCAAGATCTACGAGCACCTTGTTTTTCATTACAGCCACAACAACACCGTCTACAAGGAAACCGGGAACAGGCAACTTTATATCAGTTGCATCCTCGAGGAGCTCGTCCATAATGGAACTTGCATAATTAGTCATATCAACTATATAGCAAGATCTCTTAAAAAATATTAGCTTCACGATCCAAAGGCAATCTTGCTAATTAAAAGGCCATATATTCCATGAAGCAGGGGGATTGTACGTAGCTATAAAAGAGATGTCAAGCCTTACCTTTTACTAAATGAATAACATCATTCTTTTTTATAATCTTAACGATGTCACCATCTGCAAACTCACCATTCAGGTATTTTGTAGTTAAAGGGTCTTCGACTAATTCCTGAAGAGCTCTTCTGATTGGTCTGGCACCATATTTGGGGTCATATCCTTCTGATGCCAAAATCTCTATAGCTCCGGCACTGGGACTTAAAGTTAGCTTCTTGTCCTTGAGCCTGTCCTGTAGATATTGGAGATGTAATTTAACAATTTCGTGGATATTCGCCTTAGTTAAAGCATGGAAAATCAAAACCTTATCAAGCCTGTTTAAAAATTCAGGCCTGAAATGGTCCTTCAGGTCTTTCATAATCTCCTCACTCATCGCCTCAAAATCTTCCTCAGCCTTTTCAAGATCAGTATTCTGTGAAGAAAATCCTATTGGCGCAGCCTTTTCGGTCAATTTTTTAGCTCCAATATTGGAAGTCATTACTATGATAGTATTTCTGAAATCAACTCTTCGTCCCTTCGCATCGGTTAATTCACCATCTTCCATAATCTGAAGAAGAAGATTGAATACATCCGGATGGGCTTTTTCAATCTCGTCAAATAACACAACGCTATATGGCTTTGTCCTTACCGCTTCAGTTAGTTGGCCACCATCCTCATACCCAACATATCCAGCCGTGGCACCAACAAGGCGAGAAGTATTGTGTCTCTCCATAAACTCACTCATATCAATCTTAATCAAGGCATTTCTGTCATTATAGACCTCCTCGGCAATTGCCTTAACCAACTCAGTTTTACCAACCCCTGTTGGTCCCATAAACATAAAGGAACCTATAGGCCTTCTCTCATCGGCAAAACCGGCACGAGAACGCCTGATTGCCTGAGAAATTGATTTAATCGCCTCCTCCTGACCGACAATTCTCTTCTTTAGAGAAGTCTCCAGAGACTTAAGTTTTGAAATATCATCCTTAACAAGTTTAGTAACAGGAACACCTGTGATACTTGAAACTACGGCGGCAATATCATCCTCTTGAAGTACTTCACGTTTAGAACGTGGAATACGAATAAATTTCTGCTCATCAATCTTTTTAACAAGCTCTAATTCCTCATTTCTGAGTTCAGCGGCCTTTTCATAGTCTTGCCTTGAAACACAGTCTTCCTTTTTCTTAATAGTAGCAGTTAATTTTCTTTGAAATTTCTTAATTTTATCATTACTAACCTTTGATTTGATACGCATCTTGGCAGCTGCCTCATCTATCAAATCGATAGCTTTATCAGGCAGGAATCTATCATTAATGTATCTCTTTGAAAGCTTTATGGAAGCATCCAGTGCCTCAGCAGATATTATAAGACTGTGGTGATCCTCAAAAGACTCACGAATTCCCTGAAGTATCTCCCTGGTTGCCTCGATGGAAGCCTCCTCAACCATAACAGCCTGGAAGCGTCTGTCCAAAGCTGCATCTTTTTCAACACTTTTGCGGTACTCAGCGGTTGTAGTAGCACCAAGGACCTGTACTTTGCCACGAGAGAGTGCAGGTTTGAGAATATTGGCAGCATCCAGGCTACCCTCTGCGCTACCGGCTCCAACGACCGTGTGAAATTCATCGATAAATAAAATAACATTATCCTGGGCTGAAGTTTCTTCAATAATTTGTTTGATTCTTTCCTCAAATTCACCTCTGTACTTGGTTCCGGCTACAACTGAAGCCATAGAAATAGACAGCAATTTTTTGTCCAGCATGTTTTCAGGAACTTCTTCTCTAACAATAGCTTGAGCAAGACCCTCTGCTACAGCGGTTTTCCCAACCCCGGATTCACCAATCAATACAGGGTTATTCTTGGTCTTTCTTGATAAAATACTGATAACTCTCTCTATCTCGGCTCTTCTTCCTATAATTGGATCCATTTTGCCACTCCTGGCTTCTTCAACCAGATCAGTTGAGAAGTAATCTAAAGCAGGAGTATCAGACTTTTTCTTCTCAGTCTTCTTCTTGGATTTGTAATCCTCCTTTTCAAAAGTTTCCTTATTTTGACCTGTTAATACTCCCTGAAGGCCGGTGAGGAAAAACTCTATAGGATTCATCATCTGAGGAGTCTTGGGGGAATTCTCAGAGATGGCACTGCCGGGATCGACACTGCCATCCTTAGAGGCAAATCCCTTAGCTCTCTCAAAGATTTCAAGTACCTGATCCTTAATGTCCAACGGTGAAACCTTCATATTTTCAAGAATAACCGTAGCAGCGGTATTATTTTGAGAAACCAAAGAATAAAGTAGATGCTCGGTTCCAACAAAAGAATGTCCATACTCATGAGCAATTTTCACAGCTTCCTCAATGATCTCTTTGGCAAATCCACTTAGGCCACCAGGATCAGTAGACTTGGCTGGCGCACTGGTTCTACCTACTGTTTTAAGGACCAAATAAACGTTTTCAAGTGAAACACCAAAATTCAATAGAATAGATGCACCAAGGGAATTCTCCTGTGATAGAACACCAATAAGAATATGCTCTGTTCCCACATAGCTCAACTTAGCCTCCTTAGCCTTCTCTTGTGCCACTATAAGAGCCCTCTTTGCCTCCTTGGTAAACCTGTTAAAATGATTGAATTCAGACATAATTTTATTTAAAAAATAATGAAGTCACTACATTCTAGCACAAAAAAGTTGTTCTTAGAATGTCATTAGCAGATTTAACTTTGACGATACGCAAGTTCATGGTTTAATAGTCTGGAACTAAGCATATTAGTTACTATTCCTCCTCCAAAGGATAAATTGAAGCAGCCATTTTTATAAGCAGATCCTGATACTCGCTTGGCCCTGAAAGCCTGAAGTTATGATTTCCAATAGATGAATAAACAGTATAACTACCTGAGGCCGAAAAAATCTCAACATAATCACGCCCTGCAATAGTTGAGGTTGCAGACCCGGGAATGTCAGTAGAAATTACATCCAGGCTCAATATTTCGTTTCCTTCGTCAAGAGGCTTATCCCCAAATCCATAATGTCTAAGTACTCCGTTGTCAGAACCGGCCGATCCGGCATAGTACCAGCTGGAAGGATATTGCCCTCTAAATAAATAAGGGAGACTCTCAAATGTAGTAAGCTCAAGATCGATATCAGGCAAATCCTGAGTATTTGTAGAGTCAAGAACATCAACATCTTCGGTCATACTGAAGCCGATAAATCTAAATCCAGATAGCATCTGTGCAAATAAATCCTCCAAATCGTCATTTGAGTTAAATGAAATCTCATATATTAAAGTGTCCCTATATAGAAAATACCTGTGATCTACATAATCACTTAACTTGCTGGAACTCTGAATTTCCCAGGCAGGGAGTTTATCAATTCCAAGCTGATGCTGGCTAACAGCGATGGCAGGATTATCAAGCCACCCTTCAGATGCAAAATATGCCTCCAGTGGAGTGTCACTGTTTCCCTCGTCATCAATAACGGGCTCATACTTGAAGGGATGCTGGGATACAATCAAAGAAACATTACTGTCGTCTTCTTCCAGAGAGCTAAAGCTGACTGTTTCCTTCTCCACTCTGACTTCCCAGTCATCGTAATAACTAATCTCAAATCCAAGGTCGGTATTTTTGTATTCCGATAATTTACCAAGAGTAACTTTAACATCGGACAATATTTCCAGTACTTGAACTCCGGTAACATTAAACACATTATCATCGGAACTCAAAACACCGGACAGCTCCACTTTATTGCCTAGATATTGAGCCGCTCCAAGATTTATCAAAGTACTCCTAAGAGGAAAAAGCTCATCAGAAGAATCAGTCAAAAGGTGAGTACCGGGGTATTCATCATTAGCTTCTTGGACTGACAAAACACCGGTCAAATTGGCCAGATCGGGTCCATCTTTAAAATTTTCATCTATAAAATTACAGCCCGTAAATGTTACAAGTACAAAAAGCAAAGCTACCTTTGTAAACAGTATTTTCATGATGCAAAATCTATCACAAACTTAAACCAAAGCCAAGGTGTTCATAAGCTCTTTCAGTTGCAATCCTTCCCCTGGATGTTCTCTCTAAAAATCCAATTTGAATCAAAAAAGGCTCGTAAATATCCTCAATAGTATTTTGTTCCTCAGAAATTGCAGCAGCTAGTGTACTTAGCCCCACAGGACCACCTTTGAATTTTTGAATTATTAGGCTAAGCATCTCCCTATCCATATGATCAAGGCCTAGAGAATCTATACCGATTGAATCCAGAGAGGCCTGCAACACAGATGCCTCAATCTTTGAATTATTCTTAACGTCCGCATAATCTCTAACCCTCTTTAGTAAACGATTCGCTATCCTGGGGGTCTGTCTACAGGATTTGGCCAGGTAACCGGCAAGGTTTGGATCTATATCACAATTAAGGATTTTAGCCGACCTCATAATAATATCCTTGACGTCTGATTCATCATAAAACTGAAGTTTGAATATATTACCAAACCTGGATCTCATGGGAGCGGAAATGCTACTTAATTTTGTCGTAGCGCCGATAAGTGTAAATTTAGGCAGATTAATCCTCATACTGCGAGCAGAGGGGCCCTTGCCTATAATTATATCAATACCGTAATCCTCCATTGCAGTATAAAGCACTTCCTCAACGACCGGTTTCAAACGATGTATCTCATCAATAAAAAGGATATCATGCTCATCCAAATTAGAAATAATAGAGGCAACATCACCCTGTTTCTCCAATGCGGGCCCGGAAGTGACTTTGATATTTACTCCGGCCTCATTTGCGATAATATGTGCAAGTGTCGTCTTACCAAGTCCGGGAGGACCATGCAGCAATACATGGTCAAGAGGGTCATTCCTTTTTTTAGAAGCTGCGATTGAGATACTTAGATTGCTCTTTATATTCGTTTGACCAATATAGTCTCTCAGAAGCGTTGGTCTAAGTCTATTTTCAAACTCAGCGATTTCTCCAGTCTTAACTGTAACAATATCTTCCAAATTTTCACTTTCACTCTCAATCATTGCGGTTTGCTTTTCATTATTAATTGTTGGATTTTCTTTGGTTCAGGAGCCTGTGTGAATTCCAGGGTAACATAGGATGAGGGAGTATCAAGCCTCAAAGTACCATAGTTAAAAATCCAGAAATAAGCCAAGAAGCCATGCTCTGATGTCTGTATGTCCTGGATATCCTTCAATTCTGCATCAGCTTCATCTCTTACTGTGAGATATTTCCAATCTATATGGATAATCCTATGATTGGTAATAATCAATTTATCCAGCCAATAGATAAATGAGACATAGGTGATAATTATGGAAAACAAAAATAATAGAATAAGATGAGCAATTACATACCAGCTACCTGAAAGAAGTGGTTCAAAAAGCATTAACAACAAAAGAAAAGGGAAAGAGCCCAAAATAACCTTCAAAATATCAAACACAAAAGGCGTGGGATGGTGGTGAAAAATCTTTAAAATTCTTTCCCCTTCACGAAGCTCCATAAAGTTTGTAAAATGAACGTAATTATAAATCTATTTTACAGAATGAAAAAGTATTTTCAAGCACCTTGGTCAATAAAAGATATTTTACTGGTGACAATTTTTGCGGGAATTATGGTGGGGGTACTTGCTTTAACATTAAAATACTCAGGCCTTGGAGAAATAGCGGATAGCTCTGAGCGGAAAGGACTAATTATTGCTGGAATATTTATTTTACAATGGATTGCAATATTTCTCCCATTGATCTTAATCACTCGAAAGAAGTATAAACTCAAATGGGAACATTTTGGATTCAAAAGGATTAGCGTCAAAAAAACAATTGCTCTGGTTATTGGCAGTTATCTGTTGTTTATCGGGATATCAATTCTAATAGGCATATTTATCATACTTACGGATATCAGGATTCCGGGATATCAAGTCCAAGATGATATACTGCCACTTTTTGGAGAAGGACTCACAAATCTCATTATAGCCGGAGTGCTAATTACTGTTGTCGCACCATTAATTGAGGAAATATTTTTCCGCGGATTTTTACTCAGAACCATTTCAGGCAAAATCGGAATAGTATGGGGAAGCATTGTGGCCGCTCTAATATTTGCCGCATTGCATATGCCATGGCAGAGTTTCATACCGATATTTATTCTGGGCATAATTATAAACCGCATAGTAATTAACTCAAAATCACTTTGGCCAGCTATTGTTTTTCACATGCTAAACAACGCGATAGTCTTTGCATTCCTTTTAGCATTAGAGAATAACCTGATTGACCTAGAAGAACTTGTTATTATGCTAACTTAATCTATAATCCTGTAGCAGTAAAGCATCTTTAGTGCACACCATGCCCGAGTAGCTCAGCTGGGGAGCCCTCAGCTCACTATCAAAAAACGCAGCTGCTCGAATAGATCATTACAAACATAGAGATAGTAAAAAGAAAATTAGCATCACCATGCCCGAGTAGCTCAGCTGGATAGAGCAGCGCCCTTCTAAGGCGAAGGTCACAGGTTCAAATCCTGTCTCGGGTACCACTCACTAAAATTCCTTCTGCAATCCTGACTATTTATCCAAAATATTTACTAATCTATACATAGCATCAGCAGTATCACCACGGCTCATACCGGCTGATGGATATATGTATTCAACATCTGCATCCAAAAGACCTATGACTTTCGCATAGGCAATATATGGAGCAAACCAATCATCTACGGATACATCCAAATATGGAGCTTTATTTACATTAGGGTTTACATCAACATTTAAACCATTAAACAAAATCTTGAAAAACTCTGCTCGATTTACGGTACTCCCGGGTTTAAAAGTCCCATCGGGATTACCCTCAACTATCTTTTTAAGATAACCGGTATAAAGATAAGAAACATACCATTCATCCGCCGGAGTGTCCTTAAAAGGAAGTTCTCCATCCTTAAGCTCAGCCTTTGTAATTTCAAGAATGAATTTTAGAGCCTCAACCCTGTTTACAGTTTGCTCAGGTCTAAAAGTTCCATCATCATACCCTTCCACGATTCCAGAATCAGTTAAGAATATAACGGCATCGTATAATGGATGATCCACAGGTACATCACTGAAGAAGGAATTTTCCTCAACCACAGGTTCTTCAACAACCACGGGCTTTTCAACAACCACGGGC
>JAQBYK010000138.1 GCA_027622635.1 bacterium | reverse complement strand
ATCACCAGAAAAGCTGCAGAAGTCCCAATGGGAAGTGGAAAAGGATCACCGGAATTCTTTGTCTCAACTATAAAACCGGGAAGAATAATTTTTGAAATGGAGGGCGTAGAATCTGATATCGCAAAAGAAGCTATGCGCCTTGCTTCTCACAAATTACCTGTAAAATGTAAATTTATTGATAATAATGCGCGAGCGTAAAATATGAAAACTACCGAAGAACTACGAAAATTAGACACAAAAAAGTTACTTGAAGAATTGGAATCACTCAAAAAAAGTGCTTTCAAGACAAGATTTGAAATTCATGGAGGACAAGCAAAAAACAATCACGAGATAAGACTTAGCCGCAAACAAATTGCCAGAGTAAAAACTTTGATAAAGGAAAAACAACAAACTACTAACCAGGCATCATGAGAACAAAAAAAGGAATAGTTTCCAGCAACAAACAGGAGAAAACAATAGTTGTAACAGTTCATTCTTACAAAAATCATCCTAAATACAAAAAAAGATATAGGATTTCAAAGAAATTTCATGTACATAATCCTGAAGGAAAAAAATTTGAGATTGGAGATGAAGTACTAATAAGTGAAACAAGACCAATCAGCAAACTAAAGAGATGGCTGGTGTCAGAACGCCTAAAAACAGCAGACGCAAAAGAGATACAAATAGATGAACCAACAGAATTAACTAAAAAAACAGATGTGGCGGAAACGGAAACAGCAGAGCCCACAGAAACAACCAATAAACAATGATACAACCAGAATCAAAATTAAAGGTAGCGGATAACAGTGGCGCAAAAGCGGTTAAGTGCATAAAAGTACTTGGTGGCTCAAAAAGACGCTATGCCAGAATAGGAGACATAATAGTAGTAGCTGTTAAAGAGGCCAGTCCAAGAGGAATAGTGAAGAAAAAAGCTGTTGAAAGAGCTGTAATCGTAAGACAAGTTAAGGAATTCAAAAGAAAAGACGGGTCAACAATTAAGTTCGATGAAAATGCAGTAGTTATAATCGATAAAGATAAACAACCAAAAGGAACCCGTGTATTTGGACCGGTAGCAAGAGAACTAAGAGAACGTGGTTTCCAAAAAATTATTTCACAAGCACCTGACGTATTATGAAAATCAAATTAAACGACCAAGTCGCAATCATTGCAGGCAAAGATAAAGGAAAGAAAGGAAAAGTCATGAAAGTCCTAAGAAAGCATCGAGCCATAATAGTTGAGAAGGTTAACATTAAGGTAAAACACGTAAAGAAAACACAAGAGAAATCGGGAGAAAAGATAGAGTTTGAAGGAAAGATAGATGTTTCCAACGTAATGATTATCTGCCCAAACTGTGGTAAGAGAACCAGAGTTGGATACAAAATACTGGAATCCAAGAAAAAACAACGTATTTGCAAAAAATGCAAAGAGGCTGTAGATAAAGTAGCCCCTAAGAAAGCTTAAAAAAATTATGTCAAAAACAATCAATCTGAAATCAAGGTTTACAGAAGAAATCATCCCGAAATTAAAGGAAATTCTGGGTGAAAAAAATTCTATAGCAATCCCAAAAGTTACCAAGATAACAATTAATTCCGGGTTAGGACCTCATGTTCAAGGAGGAAAGGGCGATTTCGAATTTATAGTTGAAAACATAGCAAAGATAACCGGTCAAAAACCGGTTATAACAAAAGCCAAGAAAGCTATATCAAATTTCAAAATTAGAGAAGAAAACCCGGTAGGAGTCGCTGTTACTCTAAGAGGAAAAAGAATGTATGACTTCCTCAACAAACTGATAAACATAGTATTCCCACGAGTAAGAGATTTTCGCGGATTATCACCAAAATCATTCGACGGACATGGAAACTACTGCATTGGTTTTACAGAACACATTGTATTCCCGGAAATAAGTCCTGATGACGTAATTCATTTACATGGACTTCAAGTAAACATAAGTACAAGCGCGGAAACAGATGAACTAGGATTTGAATTATTGAAATCACTTGGATTCCCTTTTAAAAAACCTAATACATAAAAAATGGCAAGAACAGCAATAGTAGTAAAAACAGAGAGGAGACAAGAAACTGCAAGAAGACAGCATGCTGCGGGAAAAAAGATCAAACATCCAACTAAAGTTTACAACAGATGCAAGGCATGTGGAAAAATAGGAGGATACATGAGAAAATTCCAACTTTGCAGAATATGTTTCCGTGAATTAGCCCGTGAAGGAAAAGTCATGGGTGTAACTAAATCCAGCTGGTAACCAAATAATCATGCACACAGACCCAATCGCAGACTTACTAACAAGGATCAGAAACGCAGCAGCAGCACATCATATAACTGTAAATGTGCCACACTCAAAGGTAAAAGAAAATATTCTTAAGATCATGAAGGATAAAAATATCATTGAAGAATTTTCTACCGAAACTGAAAAAAACCATAAAAGCCTGAACATAACACTAAGTGAAGACACAAGAAATCGAAGATTGATAAGAGTCAGTAAACCCGGACAAAGAATTTATGTAAATAACAACGGATTAAAAGCAATAAAAAGTGGGCTGGGACTATCTATAATATCTACATCAAAAGGTCTAATGACCAATTCAGATGCCAAAAGGCAAAACCTTGGCGGTGAAATAATATGCGAAATAAGTTAAAGTGTGCGACAGGACAAAGTCATGCTCGCACATAATAAATACTCATTATGTCTAGAATAGGAAAACAACCAGTAGTAATACCAAGCGGAGTTACAGTAGAGCTAAAAGGAAATGAGCTTACAGTTAAAGGTCCGAAAGGATCACTGACAAAAGATTTACATCCAAATATGAAGATTGAAATCAAAGATGATGAAATTTTAGTAAAAAGACCGGATGAAAGTAAGGAAAACCGATCATTTCATGGACTTACAAGAAGCCTGGTCGCAAATATGGTTGAGGGCGTAAGCAAAGGTTTCGAAAAGAGACTGGAAATTGTTGGTGTAGGTTACAAAGCTCAACCGGCAAAAAACAAAATCACGCTTAACCTTGGTTTTTCACATCCGATTGAGTATACAGCGGCACAGGAAATAGAATTT
>JAQBYK010000137.1 GCA_027622635.1 bacterium | reverse complement strand
TCGATTTGTATCAGATCTTTATCTATCTTGTGGTAATTTATTTTATTTTTCTTTTTCATTAATTTGTCGGCTATCTTTTTGATTTTTGAAGATTTCTGTGGTGATTTTGTATTTGCACTTGTATCAATTAGGAAATCTTTTAGATCACGGCTTCCAAGTATAAATTTGTGCTCTTTATGCGAAATGTTCTCTACATCAACGATAGTTTGAATTCTTTTGTTTTTTAATGTGAATTTTAACTTTAAGGTAGATTTCTCATCCTCATAGTTTTGTGTGTCCTCCAGCAACCCCGCTTTCTCTGCCGTTTCTTCATCTATAATGCTTACTGTTCTACTTGTATCAATAATCGCCGGGATCTTGAATGTGCCTTTTTTCTGAATAATTTCAATCGTTTCTTGCGTACTAACCACAGGTTTTCCAGATATCTGTTCTATTTCTTTTTGAACAATGTTTCCAAACATGTCCTTGGCAATTCTAACTCCCTTTGCCGGATTGGTTACTTTGACTCCCTCAATCCTTTCGAGTCGTCTTCTTAGTGGTGCTAAATTTGCTATCTGCACCCCTAATCCTGCTCTTGCATTTATTTCCAAAAGAACCGGCCCTGAATTTTTATCTATACATATGTCTACGGCCATATATCCCAAATTGGTTATTAATTGCACTTTTGATGAGATTGTTAGAATTTCATCCCAAAATGGAATTTGCAGTCCCTTTATTTTGCCAAGGCCATCCGGTAATTCCTCTATTATTCTATTCTTGTAAGCTATGTATGTGCATTCACCTTTTGCTATGTCTATTCCCACTCCTACAGCTCCAAGGTGTAGATTTGCTTTGCCCTCCGACTCTTTTGTCGGAAGTCTTAGCATTGCCATAACCGGAATTAAATTGTGAACGACAATTCTTATATCCGGCAATCCCTCGTATGAGTATTTCCCTATTCTTTCATCCGCGACTATGTATTGTTCAAAAAAGGCATAATCTCCCACATTTGCTATTGAAAAGCGTCCATCAAGAGTGTCTCTAATATGATCCTTCATTCCTTCTCTGCTTATTTGACGCCCTCCGGCTGTTATATAATGCCCATCTCTTTTATCTGTTACAGGAATAATGCCTTCTCCCCCAAATCCTTTGTTTGGCTTTAGTACGAATGTTGTTGGCAGACTTGAAAAGTCAAATTTCTCCAATTCCTCACTGTCTTTAATGATACTGTAAAGTTTTGGAACAGGTATTTCTCTAGCTGAAAGGAATTGTTTAGTTTTTATTTTGTCATCAGCCATTTTTATGGCCTTCTTCTTGTTGTAAGGACGTATGTATAATAGGTTTCTTGCATTGATACCCAGTATTCCTTTTGATTTGAAGATCATGGCTCAGGCTTTTAATGGCTCTATTCTTCTATATGTCGTAGAACTTCACGGAATCGTATTCTTTCCATTACTCTTACCCCACTCCACTTACCGAGTAAAATGTTTATTATAATTAGAAGGAATACAGATTCAGGGTATGTAAGCATCATATTCTTAACAAATTCGAACCTAAATGACGTGAAGCCAAGATTAATCTCTCCTCCGGCGATGAAGTACGCAACAAGAGCTACTATGACTGTTTCAAGCATAAGAACCGATGCCGAGGTATAGCTTTTCTCGCTTTTGGCGCTAACAAATTTTTCTACGAGTGTGCTGAGTATGAGCATTGGGAAAATGGCGATTGACAGGAATTGTGCATCGAATAACTCAAGATAGATACTTGCAATAAGGATCAGGAGAAGTGTCAGAGAGACGAGAGTTATTACGATTGCCATTTTTGGTATGAAAAGCATACGTACTCTACGCAGAAGAGGTCTTGCAAGTGTACCTATTGTAATCGCCGCTAATAATACCAATAGCCCTGCGTGCATTCCAATCACCAGGAATGAAAGTGTTATTATTGATGGCGTGTAAATTCCGAATGTTGTTATGCCTACGACCTGTTTCATAAATGCAACAACTGTTGCGATTACAGGAAGGAGTAGTAGCAAAGCGATAGTGTTGTCAGGTATTCCATTGTCTATAAGAACATTAACGAAGTAGCTCATGAAATTCCATGGTCTTAGTTTTCCGCTTTCTGAATTAATCATTTCGTAGATACTTCCTCTCTCTTTTAATGTTTCTACAAATTCTTCGCTACCTTTTGTTTCAATCAGTGCATCTATAGCCGCTTCTTTTGCGATTAGCAGCATTTTTGGATTTATTATATGAAATTGTCTTTGAATTCTACTGCTTTTTGAGCTTATATCGTTTTCCAGTACGACGATTGTTTTTTGTGAAAAATTAGATTTGTCCGGGTTATTTTTTATGAATCTTGAGAGTGCATTTAGTCCGGCGTTTTCCTGTGTCCATACTACTATCTGTTGCGCTTTTTGTATGTTACTAGCCTGTTCTGTCATTTTTTTTGTTAGTATTTCCTCTGAAATAAATTCAGTGCTACTTCCGAAACTTTCAATTACATTTAGAAATACGCCGTTTTTTTCTGCAAAATCACTGATTAGCTTTATTCTGTCCTTTGCTTCGTCTCTGTCGGTTATGACGGATACAAGTTTTCTGTATACAAAAACTTCAAGATTAGTTTCAGAGCTGTTTTCTTCGTCCTCAACTGTCAGTTTTATATTGTATCTACCTGGCTCTTTATATGCGTGAAGTACTTCTACGCCTTCGTTACTGTTTCCATCACCAAACTCCCATTTGTAGCTTAATTCTTGATCCGTGTCAGGAATAAATGACTGCGAAGCGTCAAAGATCGTGCTTTTTTTCACTTCTATGGTGCCATCTGTGTTTATAACGGATTCCAAATATATTGGGCCTTCTTCTGTATTTGCGTCCTCTGCAAATGCTGTGATTGCAAAATAGGGAATGGCGAATATTGCCAGTAATAACAGAGATAGTACTTTTTTACACATGCCGGGATATTATCAGAATTCCCCCTTGTTTCATAGTTATTTGTTTATAGAGCTCGCTTCGGCTCACAACCGGCAAAGCCGGATTATTCGCCTTGCTGCGCGCTCGCTCCGTGCGCTCGCATTATGGGCTTG
>JAQBYK010000136.1 GCA_027622635.1 bacterium | reverse complement strand
GGAGAGCGCAGCGGGGCGCGACTGATAAGGAGCGAGTTCAAAAAATATTTTTCATTCAATTTCATTTTGACAGGCTTTTTATTCAATAATCATAAATTTGTTTTTTTGTTTTGGATTTTGGGCAGAGGGGTTAAGGGTGAATGCCCAAAATCCAAAACTCCTTATTCTTCGGGATATGTGTCTACTGGAAGTCTAGCAATATGACACCAAACTTCACCAGCATCTCTTGCTATTTTTTCTACCTCACCTTTATAATCAGGTAATTTATATGGTCCTTCAAAGAAATTTTGAAGTTTAGCTTCAATAGTATCAGCAGAAATTATTCTGCAAGGTAAATGGCCAAAAGCCTCTTGTGCGGCTGTGATATTTGAATGATCAACAATTAGATAATCAATTTCTTCTGGCTTGATGTCTCTCTTCACAATATCTTCTTTATTGGCATTATCTGTGCGTCTAGAGATATCGGCTTTTTCTGATTTCATGATAAAAATCATTGAATTCCTTAATCTATTTTCAACTTCTGTTTTTGGTAATTTGCTTGCTCTATCAATTTCTTCTCCACCTCTTTCTAAAACAACGCCAAAAAAGCTATTTCTCCCATAAAATAATTCATCATTGATGTCTTGCGAACTAAGTTCATAACCTCTTACATTACCATGTTCTTCCAAAGAAAATTCTTGAAGATCATCTAATGATGAAAAGTCGCCTGGCGTTGACGAAGATTCTTTTAGTACTCCACGCTCAATCGCAGACTTTAATGTTAAAAGCCCATTTTGTGCATAAGACCTGAAAGTGTCGCGTCTTTTTTCGTCATCTTTCTCTCTAAAATAATCAATAATTTGCGCTCGTTCATCTCGGGTTGTTTCAATGTCCACGCTACCAAGATAAGAAAGTACTCTTTCGTGCAAATCACGATCAAGAGAATTTTCAATCAAATATTTACTGGCAATTTTTAGTTGCTTAAAGTGATCATCATCTCTAAAAAATTTATAAGATTTAGGATCCTTTGTTTTTGAAATCTCTCTAAGTAGTTGCGTAATTTCTTCTATTGTTTTCGCCGTATTGAGTGGAGTGTCACTTGTTTCCTGTATTCTATCCATCAGCGCAAACAGTCTTACATTTGCTTCTTCAGGGTTTAAATTTTCTTGTTTAATTACTAAATCTTCATTTTCTAAACCTAACTGTTTTCTAATTTGATTTATTTTATTTTGATCTTCCTGTTCTTGTTTTGCAGATTGGTTATTAAAATCAGGAGCAGGCATTTCTGCTTTTTTATTCTGATCGTCAACAGCTTCTTCTGTTGGTTCTGGAATAGGTTTTGGTTGCTCAATCGAATTGGAACTGTTTTGCACTTCTGGTGGTATTGGTGTTTCAGATCCCATAATTATTTTTGGTTAAATTATAAATCATTTTCGGAGCAAAGCGGAGAAAATACCGCTATCCCCCTCATTATAAATAAAAAAACAAATTTATTCCCCTTTTAAAAAGCCTGTCAAAATTCCTTATTAAAAGAAAAATATTTTTTGAATTGCGTCTAACGTTTCAGAATATGCGATGTTTGGCACTGGTATAATTTGGAGCGAAGCGACTCACCAGTGCCAAATATGGGTGTAGTGAGGAGAAGGTACGATGACGAGCGAAACCGCATATTCTGTGTTGTACGATGTGCATAAGCCCCTCCTTATTAAATCTCAATTTCTTTATTTTCTGTATTCAGAATATGAGTTGAGATTTCTCCGCCACAAAATTTTTCGACTAATTCACCTAACTCCGCGACTATTGATTGCACGTCCTCTTTTGAAACAGGCGAAAGCCCTTCTACGACAAGCGTAATGTTCTTTGTATCTTCGGTCATTTTGGACTTATCGCATTCGCGCCAATTCCACCTGCGACACAACACCTCCTTGTCGTCGGCATATATAACCTCACCTTCTTTTGGATGATCTACTTCATCAGAATTGAGGCGGATAAATGGTTCTTCACCTGTGGCAAACTGTAAAGTGATATTACCATCGACTTTATCAATGTCATCACCGCCGACAGGAACTGTATGTTTGAGCGATATGTAATTGTATATGTCGACGACTTTATTAATGTGTCGCAGGTGGATACCTTCAAGAATCATGCGATAAAGGTTTTCTACGGAGCAGGTATATTTTTTAGGTTTGCTGCCGAATGCGCTATATGCTTCTCTCCATGCACTAATTTTGGGAACTTCTTTTAGTGTTTCAAGATTGTATTGCGATTTTATCGAGTCTGATTGTTCACTAAGCATGGAGAGAGCATCGGGGCTTTCACCTGTGTTATCTATCTCTTTCGCAACAACAATTCCAATATTTAGTGATGGATATTGTTCGAAAATTTTGTCGTCAATTTTGAATTTCATAAGCATTTGTTAGAAAAATTTTGTGGCGGATTTAATAATATAGGGCTTCTGCATTTCGTACAACGTTTCGGTATATACGATGTTGCGTTAGCAATATGGGCATTAGCCGTATATGCCGTGTTAGGCGCTGTATGGCGAATTCATTATTCACTTTGCAATCTAATAAAATAGAATTCATTATCGTCTCTTTCTGACGCGATGATTCTATGCTCAATATTAGATGGAATATAAATCAAATCCCCTTCTTGATATTTCATGGGTTTATCATCCTTAAATTCAATTATCCCCACCCCTTTGATTACTAAGAAAAATTCATCAATTTTATCATGAAAATGCCAATCAAATTTCGCCCCAGCCTTTAGGTAGCCTTTAGTCATCGCTTCCATAAAGATGGAAATTGGATCGCTTTTAGATAAAAGCAACTGACGACTGCCTGTCCCTCCATGAGCTTCTTCTTGGGGGATTTGATTTAATGATTTTTTAAAAGGTCTTTTCATGCTTCCTAATATAAATAAATTAAATTTGTATGAGCCATATTGCGTATAACGTTTCAGTATATCTGATGTCCCGCCGACACCTTGATTTATTTTACAATATTTCGGCGGGATATGGGAGAGTGCCGAGCTGAGGCACTCTCCAGATATACTGTGTTATACGCCCCGAAGAGCGCAGCGTGGTCGCAG
>JAQBYK010000135.1 GCA_027622635.1 bacterium | reverse complement strand
TCGCAGGCTCATTCTTCAATAGGCACGACATCAACGCACCTTGCGGTGGTCTTTGTCTGATTGTAGGCACACGGTTTCAGATACTATTTCACTCCCCTTATCGGGGTACTTTTCACCTTTCCCTCACGGTACTAGTTCACTATCGGTGATTTTGGATATTTAGCCTTGCCAGATGGTCCTGGCTGATTCCCACAAAATTTTCGTGTTTCATGGTACTCAGGAGCACTTCTATCTTCGGTTTTTCGTTTCAAATACGGGACTATTACCCTCTTCGGTTCAGCTTTCCAGCTGTATTCTTCTACAAAATACCAAAAATACATGAAGGTCCTACAACCCCCTCGATAAATCGAAGGTTTGGGCTGTTCCCGTTTCGCTCGCCACTACTCAGGGAATAACAACGCCTTACGGCGCCGTTGCGATACTTGCGCATCGTAACTATTGTTCTATTTTCCTCTAGGTACTAAGATGTTTCAGTTCCCTAGGTCGTCTTCTCGTGTAAACACGAGATCATACGGTTTTACCGTACAGGGTTTCCCCATTCGGAAATCCCCGACTCATAACGCTTCTTGTCAGCTCGTCGAGGCTTATCGCAGACTGGCACGTCCTTCATCGTTCCAAAATCCCAAGGCATCCACCATGCGCCCTTACTATCTTTTCTAATCGGGGTAGCCCCTTTTCAGGGGCTACCCCTTAATAATCTATTCAGTTGTTAAAGAGCGAATAACCGCATTCACATACTCTATTGGTGGACCGGATGGGATTCGAACCCATGACCTCTACATTGCAAATGTAGCGCTCTACCAACTGAGCTACCGGCCCTTAATACTGCCGGCTTTTCGAAAAAGCCATTTGGCCTTACGATATATATGATACGGAATGTTAAGAGGTTGATCAACAACGTTAACTGTATGGACGAAAATATACTACAGCTCAGACAGATTTTCAATAGACACTCTATAAGAGCTACCCCTGTTTGACACACGCTCAACTTTCAATGTATATTTCGTCTCAATGGAAAAACAAAAAGTTAGAAAAGCTGTATTAACAGACGCCGGTTATGCAACACGCTTTTTACCGATTACTAAAACTCTTCCAAAATCAATGCTTCCGATATTGGATAAACCAATCACACACTATATCGTTGAAGAATGCATGGCCGCTGGAATTACCGAGATAATAATCGTTTCAACCGAAGAAGGTCGTCCTATATATGAGGATTATTTTCACAATACGGTCCAGCACATCCATCAACAATTAGAAAAGCAAGGCAAAGAAGAAAGATTCAGGAAAGTTAGCCAAGTTTTCAGCCTTCCAAACATAATAGTCATAACACAAGACAAAAACCTTCCATATGGAAATGGTTCACCTGCATTATCTGCAAGGCCCTATGTTGGAAACGAACCTTTTATTTACATATATACAGACGATCTCGTTTTCGGAAAATCCAGAGTATCTGAAATGATAGAGGTTTATGAAAATAGCGGCGACGATGTTTTTGGAGTCATTCCTGCAAAAGAATTACCTGGTATAGACGTAACAAAATATGGCATGATCAAAATAAAAGATGGAACAGAAAACGTCCTCGATTACATAATTGAAAAACCATCACCTGAAGAATCTCCTTCTAACCTGGTCAGTTTTAGTGGATATTTACTCAAACCCGAAATTTTTGAATATTTACAACCTACCGAGTCAAATCTTGGAAAAGACAGTGAGCTTTGGATGGTAGATGCAATACATCGAATGGCGAAAGAAAAAACAGTTTTGGTAAAACCAATAAGTGGAGACTGGAAAACAACAGGAGACCCTGTCAACTATCTACAAACCTCAATAGACTTCGCACTTGATAATCCTGAATACAACGGGAAGTTTAAAGAATACCTAAAATCAAAGCTTTTGATAAATTAAAATAGCCCTATCTTGCAAGTTTTTCGAATATCTATATTCTTCAATCCTTTTTATTGAAAGTTCATCACAAACCAAGTCTCCGGCATTAATTTCCTCTACATTAAACATTTTATAAGCGACAATAAATCCACCCTTTGAAGCAAATTCAACTGCAGACCTTAGCAATTCAGGCAAATACTTCACTGCTCGTGCCAAAATAATATTATATCTATGATCAAGGTCTTCTACTCTTGACCAAATCGCCTGAACATTTTCCATCCCTAATTCTTTTGAAAACGAATTAACAATCTCAATCTTCTTCCTAGTCCCATCAACAAGAAAGAATTTATTTTGCGGAAGCATTATAGCCAAAGGCAATCCTGGGAAACCTGCTCCAGTGCCATAATCCATAATCGAAAACTTCTCGTCAGCATGAGACTTGAAAAATTCAGTATTCAAAAGCTCCAAAGAATCTAAAATATGCTTTTGCCAAATTCCATCAAAATCACGAATTGACGTTATATTAACAACCTTTGACTTTTCCTCGACTAAATGAGCTAATTTTTCTAATTGAGATTTTTGCGAACCAGAAAGGGAAATCATATTAGTTCAATCCTAACTTGTAAATTTACACTATTTAAACTTCGCTTATTACGTCAAATCCCTTAAAGCTTCCTGTGACTGAAACTCCGAAAACTTTATTTGCTATTCCCTTTTGTTTTAAACTTTTTGCGGTCTCATTCAAAGTAGCACCAGAGCCAATTGCATCATCGATTATTAAAACAATATTAAACGACCTTTGGTCATCTACCACAATAGTTGATTTTGCATTTTCGATACGATCCTCAAGTTTAGATAATGTTTTTTGAGGAACAGAAACTTCATTCCCGACTTTGACAATTTTCACCTGCGGCAATTTCAAATTTAATGACCTCGCAAATTCTTTTATAAATTGCGTTTCACGCTTAACCGTAGGAGGAATAAACCCCACAGCATCAACCTTCTTAGTCTTTATAAAATTTTTGATTCTGGCATTAACCTCATCAGATATATCCGATATCAATTTTTTATTTTGGCTTTGCTTTGCATAAAGCAATTTTTGTCCAAGTTTCGTTTTTCCGAATCGCTCAATACTATAAAAATCCAAATAATAAACTTCATCTAAATATACTTGATCAAATGTCGATTTAAGTTTAT
>JAQBYK010000134.1 GCA_027622635.1 bacterium | reverse complement strand
ATATGTTTCTCTGCATCAACTTTACCATGTTCCATGTCGATTTGTTGGAGTTTTTCAGAGGTTACTTAGGCCAAATGGACCAACCAGACCATTTCGGTGCCAGACGCCCTAAATTTGCCCATCGCTACAATCAAATTTATGCGGAATTTACCAGGATCACAAAACCATTCCAGTGTGAGTATAATAATTCCACCTTTGATTTGTGTGTCATTCTTTTTGATTTTGAAAAACTAGGGGTTTCACGGGCAAAATAATGAAAGATTTGAAAAAGTATCTAACACAGGCGTATTATTTTTCCGTGCATGCCGAACCCTTTCATCAGATTAGCTTCGGAACCAATTGGCGATACTACCCCAGCGCCGAAAATTATTACCCATAATGCCCCCTCTTCCACTTCACCGTGCGATTACAAATTCAAATCCTCAAAGAGTGATAGAAACAATTAGGCTTCCCTAACCAAGATACCCGAGGCAAGACCAATGTCACTTATTCCTCCGAAACACTATGCAATTAAAGGCGACTCTGATACCACTTTTTATCAGTTTCATCCTACTCTAGGTTTTTGGGGGATTCCTAATATGGAAAGAATGGTATGCTTTCCACAACGCAAAGACACTTACTTAAGAATTTCTCACAACGAGCACGGAAATCGTGACAAGCCATTCCCGCGCGGAAACACGGGGAAAACTATTGTCTGCATCGGAGGATCCCATACATGGGGTGGTGCAGTCGAACAGCAATTGCGTTACCCAGATTTGATTGAGCAATATACCAAGAAAACTACCGTTAATCTGGGCCATTGTAGTCTGGGGCTGGATCAGGCATGCTTAGCATTGATGCAGATGTCACCAATATATTCCCCATCGGTTATTATCATAGAGCAATATCCTTGGGCTATTCACCGCGTACTTAATAATTATGTAAACGGCTACCTTCGTCCCCATTTTTACTTTGACAGCGAAAATAATATAACATTAAAGAAAATCCCGGCTCTTGCCTATAATAAATTAGCTCGAAAAGCTATAGGATCATTTTACCAATACCGCAAGGAACTCTTTGAACATATGGCTGGCATCAACCTTAAAGACGGATACAGCCCACAAATGGACCCTATTTTCCTCTATTGGAAAACCCAATATTACAACCCTATGTATGATCTTGTTGATAAACTCCTAGGAATAATAAGGGCTTTTTGTTCCCAAAATAATATTAACCTCATGTTTGCTTTAGGTGCTACTGCGCAATTATTTGGGCCTGCAAGCACTTCGGCTTTGATTGATTACGAATTACCCCAGAAGAAACTTTCGCAACTGCTTGAAAGACATGAAATTCATCATGTCAATATGGCGCCAGCCATGCTCGCAGAACATACTCAGCAGGATCCCGTTATTTTTGGCGATGGTCATATTAATGCAAAAGGTCACGCTATTTTCGGGACAATTCTCTCGAATGAATTGGGGAAACTAGGATGGCTCAATTAACCAAAACACTCTTAGTTCAGGAATCACTTCACCTCGCACTATCAAAACAAACAATAGCTCAACGAGTATATTTCCTACTTAAAGCTCTCATTTTTCTTCCCGTAATTTTTAGACGCCTATCCCTCTCATCTCAAAACCTTCAGTCATCCACACCTATGGACAGTCAAACAGGTGACGATATTTATCCTTTGTTCTAATGTCAGATACTCAAATTATGATTTTAGGTGATTCCACCAGCATGAGCATTGGAATGGAACCTTGCATGTACCCCATCCTAATGGCCGCCACTCCTTGCTGGCCGGACAATACAACACTCACCAATTGCTCTCAGCCAGGGATCACTTCCGCAGATGCAAGTGCATTTTTCATGAAGCACCGCAAAGATGGCCAATTAAAAGCTGTTATTATCCATTTAGGAACTTGTGATTCCACTTCCTCTGAAATTCACAAAGGAAAATACACTTTACTAAGGCAGTTAAAGTATTATCTGCTGGTAAAAGCTGGCAAAGAAAGAAAAAAGACCCGACTCAAAAATCGCCTTCTTCATTTTCAATGGAATAACAAACTTAATCCTGACATTGAACATCCTGAAAAGCCTACTTCTTTTGATTTTAACTTATCACGCATCATAAGAGCATGCGAAAAACAATCGATCTCAGTCATTCTTATTCGCCCCAAATCAAATCCTGCCTTTCTCCCCGGGATAGGAAAAGGAAACTTCATTTTTTATTCTTACTCAGGTCTGAAGACTAAATTTACCAGGTACCTTCAGATTCCAGACACAAGATTTTTGGAAGCGTGGAATCACCATGAAAATGGTGAGTTCATTTCAGCCATGAAAATATATAGGGCGATTCTGTCAGAGCAAGGGCCGCTGTCTGACAGTCTCGAATACTCTCTTCTTATTACCAACAACTATGCTGTTGCTGCCTTTGAAGCCGGGTTACTCGAGGAATCTGAAACTCTTTTGACCCTTCTGCTAAAAGACCCTAATTCGCGTAGAGAAATAATTCTTTATAACCTTGCCCATCTTAACAAGGCAAAAGGCGATATCGATCAATTCAATCATTTTCTAAACTCATCTTATGAAGCTGATGACTCTTTATATAGAATTCGCGCACCATATTTGCAGGTCATTGACAAGCTGGCTCTCCAACACAAAAACAATGTCAAAGTAATCGATCTGCATCAAATTATTGATGATAGCTTGTATGTCGACCACTGCCACCCATTACCTGAGGGGCAAGCTTTATTGGCCAAGCATGTTTCTGAGGCTCTTAAGAGCGCCGGAATACAGGGAAATCAGCCTGCCCAGATATCCAACAAGCTCTACAACTTGGAACAAGGGTTAGGAAACAATGCAGAGTTTTACACTTACTTTGGCACTTATGCTCCTTTTACTCTAAGCCAAATTCAGGAAACAGTGAGCCAATTTAAAGATTATATTTCGATCATTGATAAACCTGAAGCAGCTAAGACTTATTTGCAGACACTCCCTGAACAATACTTCCGAGCTTTCGAGTACTACCTCAAGCACCCCTCTTTTCCCACCATAAAAGATACCTTAAACCCAGGACCAAAATACCCTTGCGATATAGGGCGTTTTCCAGA
>JAQBYK010000133.1 GCA_027622635.1 bacterium | reverse complement strand
CGCATCCCATAGCACCGCTGTACCAGTATGCTCATTTCTTAAAGCCGGGTCGTTAGCGCCAAAAAGATAATATGCTCGTTTATGATCTATTCCAAAAAATGCAATGCTCCCAGGAATATTATCTTTTGAGTAAGAAACAAACATATAACCTAAGTTGGCTTCAAAAAGTTGTTTTATTAATTGAACATTCTCTTCAATCACTTGATGGTCAATTTCTATGCCTTGACGAAGATAAGTATTCTTTAAAAAATCAATAAAAAGTTCCTGCTTAAACTCTTCTCGTGTAACCACTCCTTTTCTATTAGCATACCGTACTTCCTGCTTACGAGAAGAAGACAAATTTTGAAAGCTCTCACTATCTTCCCAATTGATATATAAATTTTTAATTGAAAGGTAGCTAGTATAGCGAATATTAACTACCTGATACTTAGGATTATTAGTCCCATAATTGACCCAAAGAAAGGGTCGAATATCCTGGCATAATGGATCTAGTCGAAGTTCAATATTTTTATATATTTGAGGTAGTTCTTCAGCTATAAATTCTGTAATTCTAAATCTTTCAGAATTTTGTTGAGCAAGATTCTGTTTATTAGCAGGGCTACCAAATATAATGCCATTATGAACAACCAAGCCATGCAAAGTTAGGGATCTGTGATCCTCTGTTTCAAGTACTACTATTGCAGCTCTTAATTCTTGTTTTTTGTAACAATAATAAAGCTGCGGATTGCAAGAGATACTTTTTAAATAAATAGAGTAAGAAAACAAAATTCCATTCCATGAACTTTTAACAAACTCATCCCACTTCTTACCTATAGTCGTTTTTTCTAATCGGTAACTTGTTTTCATGATATAGGTTAGCTTAATAGGGAAATTTTGTATTGTGAGGAAAAATGACTACCCAAAGCTACGGATGAATCATGCTATGCACCAAGCAATTCAGTAATCGAATGATAAGTATCTACTAATACTTCATTCAAAAACCAAGAATTTCCAGTATTTTTTCCTAAAAATAATGAGTTATTGAATTGCTTCTTTGCAAGTTCTAATTGAGCTTGAGATCCTTTTACAAATTTCTGGGTTGGAATGGGAAAACCTCCGGACACAACTTCGCTATCTCTAGCCAATACTTTAGATGTATTGGTAATAATCTTCATTTTTTGGAGTTCGTAAAAAACGGTTTGTGAATCTCTTTTTAGATCTGGAACCCCTTGTGACAAAACCTCAACCGTTAGATGATACTTTCCTTGAGATTTCTTAGGTTGCTGTACATTCGGATACAGAGTCACACGAAATGAAATGAAATCAGGGTCATAGCAACTTAAATAGTATAAATCTGTGAGGAAAGGCTTATCAAAGACAAAATGGTGTAAGCCACTAAATAAGCGTGCAGGAGGACTGAATTGTATTGGTGACATTAGGCCACAAGCTTTAATGAATAAAAACGGTGGAACGGTCCATACCAATTGGTTACAATTGAGTTGTGATCCATTATCTAGAACGACTGAGTCAACGCATTGATTACTACCCTTAATTTGCTTAACAGAAGATCCAGCTATAATTTTAACACCATTTTCATGGAGTGTTTCTGTCAAGTTTTCAATCCAAAGACCAATTCCTCTACACTTGGGATAATAGTTTTTACAATTAGACAATCCATCTTTGTAAGAATGAAAACCTAACTTACTATCAAAAACCGGAGATTTTTTTAGTTCCCTTGTTGTTTCAGGATTAAAACCTAATAAACGAGATGGAATAAAAAGACTATGTGCGTTTGGAACAATTTCATGAAGCTCCTGTCCAAAAAATTTCTGAAGAGCAGGTTTAAAAATATAATTGGTAAAAATAACTCCAAATAGATTATGAAACTGATCTTCTAAATTCTTATAGTCTGTTTTTAGTGATCCCAAGCTCAATAACTCCATCATTCCTTTTTGATAGAGTTCTTCTGAAAGACACGTTGAATCGACAAAAGGGCTGTGATCATTCAGTTTTCCACCAAAGAAATTACCAACTTTAAGATAATCTAAAACCAGCCAATCATCCATAAGTTTTTCTTTAAAAAGCAATGCATCCAGCTCTGTATGGCCAGTATCTCTCAAAAAATGAGTACCACAATCAAATTCAATTCCTTCATTATTTCGAAATGATTTGAGTAACCCTCCAATCTGATTATTTTTCTCAATTATATATACATCTTCAAATTTTCTCTTAAGTAAAATTGAACTAAGAATTCCAGCAATTCCACTTCCTACAACAACTGCAGTACTCATCAAGACCTCACATCAAATTTTGATCAATTAAGTTCGCTATGCTTGATTATACGATCTATAAGTACCCCGAAATGGGTTTGTCTTGGTATGATTTTTGAGAATGTTGGGAATACTGTCAAAACCATTGATCGTATCTTCAGTAATTGAGATCTGAAACTCATCTTCCAGGGCTGAAAGCACACTCAGGTAAGCCATTGAATCCCATTCGGGGTACATCGCTCGTGACGCATGGTCATCAATAGTATCCAGATTAAGCACCTCACAGAGGATCGCTTTCACACGCTGAATCACAATCTGTTCATCCATCTTGTTTCCCACTCCTGTCACAATGCGACAAATTGATGTTATTGGCGCATACCGTTCTCACGTTGTTATTCGACAATCTCAACTAATTTTTGTTTCACCAGTACATCCACAATGGGCAGCAGATCTTTCGTATATACATTCAGTTCATCTGCGACCTGAATCAAGTCAAGCGTTCCATCAAAACACGTCATGAGATTTTGGATCATGATTCGTGCTGCGCTGGGATTCTTGCCGCCACCCAATTGCATATCCAACCCTCGCCTTGATAACTGAGGATCGCCAACAATGGTGGATCGATAGATGTGATTGGTCTCCAAGGACTGGATGCACTCAAGATGCAGGTCAAAAGATCGTTGTAATCCCTGAGTCGTCACCACTGATAAATCATCTAAAGAAGTATGGTATTCCGGATAAGTGCCATACTTACTCCGCATGATGGAGACCATCGGTAAATTGATACCTGGAGAACAATATTGCCGCTCATCACTACCACGATCGCGGAGAAAATGATATTCGCGATATTCCGGTGCCTGAAACTTGAG
>JAQBYK010000132.1 GCA_027622635.1 bacterium | reverse complement strand
ATCGTTTATCATTAATTGTCTTGTCCTTAAATATGCATCACAACAATGGGAAATGCGGACAAACTTTGTCCGTTTAACTATACTATTTTATTCCTAATCTAAGAAATATTCTCAGTAGCGTAAATAGAATTTATTGCTCCTCAACCCTATCTTGGTTGGGTATCCTTGAATTCCGCGGACAATCCAAATTTACTGATACTTGACTAGTTAGCGAATAGGAATAAGAACAAAGACGCATTCCAAAATCCGTAGGCTTACTGTTTGGTAATTTCTTAAAAGTATCTGTTTCATATCTATCAAGTAGTTAAACCTATGGAATTTTTGCCTTTGCTATCCATATTTAGGTAATGTTCACCTCATGGTTTAGGAGTTCAACCTTAAAATTTACTTTGGCTTTTAGCGCTTCAAAGACTTTCAAGATTGTTTCAATGGTAACATTTTTAGCATTGTTCTCAAGTTTGGAGATTTGAGATTTTCGAACCCCAATTAAATCCCCCAGCTGTTCTTGTGTAAGATGTCGCTCCTTACGGGCTGTCTTAATCATATCTCCAATTAATTCGAGTTTTAGCTCAAACTCAAATTGATCTCTACGCAGTGTACCAATCTTACCAATAAGCAAATCTTGGGCATCATCCAAAGTATATGATTTCATTTTCCTTTCTTTTTCTGTTCAAAATACTCAACTCTGATTTGCTCAGCTTTCTCAATTTCCTTAGAACCTACTTTGTCATTTTTCTTAACAAATCCATGAGTTCCACAAACTAGTGTCATTTCGTTATTGTCCTTATCCCAAAATGCAAGAATTCGATATTGAAGACCTGCATATTTTGTTCGAAATTCCTATATGTTCCGATTTAACTTCTTAAATAGTTTTGGATCATTTAGAACTTGTGCTTTCCGGATATTATAAAGTATCTTGTCTTGTACCTTATCATTTTGCTCTTTAATGAACTCAAAAGCCTCTTCAAGCAATTTGATCTCAAACTTTTTCTCCACTAAATCATAACTTAATAAATACCAGGTAAAGGTAAATAAAGTTTCAATAAAAGGAAACTTTATTTGGATTCCCTGATCAGTTTACTATGATCAAAGGCTCCCATTTCCAGTCCAAAATAGTACCTAAAAGCCATCTCATATTTTTTAGCTTTGATGTGAGTATTTTTAGTAGAAATTCATAACATTTTAGGTGCTACTTATGACCAATCTATCATTCATTCATTCCCTGCTTATCAGTGCATTTTCTGTCATAATCTTTATACACCAATCAATACTAACTTTCGCACAGAATAGTGACAACACCTATGACATAGTAATTTATGGTGCTACATCTGCAGGGGTTGTTGCGGCAGTTCAGGCCAAAAAAATGGGTAAATCAGTCGTGTTGATAGAACCTACCGATCGTATGGGAGGATTGACAACCGGCGGTCTGGGTCAAACGGATATTGGCAACAAACAAGTCATTGGTGGCCTTTCCAAAGAGTTTTACAACCGGGTGGCTAAAAAGTACCAGGACCCAAAAAATTGGGTTTGGCAAAAAAGGGAAGAATATAAGTCCATGGGGCAATCTGAAACAAAGGCCAATGAGGAATCCATGTGGACATTCGAGCCTCGCATTGCTCTGGAGATCTTTGAGGATATGATTCGAGAAAATAATGTGCAAATAATTTTTAATGAAAGGTTGGATTTGGAATCTGAGATCAGATTAAATAATGGGAGGATTCAATCTATTCAAATGGAATCAGGCACAACTTTTTCTGGCAAAGTATTTATTGATGCCACCTATGAGGGAGACCTGATGGCACTGTCGGGTGTTAGTTATACCGTCGGAAGAGAATCCAATAGCCAATACAACGAAAACCTTAATGGCGTTCAAACCGCCCTGGGCAAATACCATCAGTTTCCTGATGGAGTAGATCCCTATATCCAGAGAGGTGATCCAAATAGTGGCCTACTCCAAAATGTGAATCCCCATGTCCAAAGAGACGGCACGGCAGATGGAAGAATTCAGGCTTATTGCTATCGAATGTGCCTGACAGACATCGAGGAAAATAGGATTCCTTTTGAAAAGCCGGAAGGCTACAATGAGTTGGAATATGAGTTACTGTTCAGAGCGATAGAGACCGGGGAAAAATTGCCATTTTTTACCAAGTCAGCTATGCCAAACCGAAAAACTGATTCAAACAACAGTGGACCTTTTTCTACAGATTATATAGGAACAAATTACAGCTATGCTGACGGAGACTATGCAACACGCGAGCAGATACTAAAAGAACACCGAAGCTATCAACTGGGCTTTCTTTGGACACTGGCCAATCACCCTCGTATTCCCGAGAGTATCAGAAAAGAATATAGCCAATGGGGGTTGCCAAAGGATGAATTTCAAAAATATGATAATTGGACACCCCAACTTTACGTCCGTGAGGCGAGAAGGATGGTGAGTGATTTTGTAATGACGGAGAATCATTGCACACAAAAGTTACCAGTGCAGAAATCAATAGGCATGGGCGCCTATACCATGGATTCACATCACGTACAAAGGCATGTCACAAAAGAAGGTTTCGTCAAAAATGAAGGAGATGTGGAAGTTGGTGGTTTTGGCCCCTACCCGATTGGTTACGATGCTATCGTACCGAAGAAGAAAGAATGCAGCAACCTTCTTGTACCGGTTTGTCTATCTGCTACACACATGGGGTTTGGTTCCATTCGCATGGAACCTGTTTTTATGATTCTTGGTCAATCTGCTGCAACAGCAGCTTCTATCGCGATAGATGATAAAGTAGCCGTGCAGGAAGTCAACTATAAAAAGCTTCAAAAAGTCTTGCTAAAAGACACTCAGATTCTTCAGAATTAGATTGACTCTTGATATTTGTATGTGAGATGCTTTTGTGGGGAAGAACCATCTATTTTCTATATTGTGAGATTAAAGATCACCTCTATTATTAACTTATTCTTAAAATCATGAAATCTATTCTACTTAGTATGATTGGCTTCCTGATTGTCTGCACAGCATCTTCACAAGATGCTCGTACAAACGATTTCAAAGCCTTATTTGATGGGAAGACCCTAAACGGCTGGACTCCTACGAAGGACAAGCCAGGCTCATTTTTAGTAGAAAATGGC
>JAQBYK010000131.1 GCA_027622635.1 bacterium | reverse complement strand
TCAGAGGCTGAAATATTCGAGTTGATAACTTGACCATCAGAGACGAAATGGAGCTCAATTTTGCCAGCAATAGCAAGCTCATATAAATAAGCAACTCTTTGGTCAAAAACATTTCTGGAAAATCTATCTACCTTGTCGAATCCAACTATTACAACTTCTTTTTGTGAATCAATAAAGTCTACAATTTCATCAAACTCATCCCTCTTGTCTTTATACGCACTTTCATCAAAACTAAACTCTTTAACTATCGAGAACTTCTTACGAGCAAGGTAATCTTTGATTCTTCTAGTCTGAGCTGGTAATGAGTTGCCAGCTTCGACTTGAGTGGGGTCACTTACTCTGGATATTACAATGGCCTTCATAGAGATTAATCTTTATCTCCTAGTGTATTTAACAGAGAATCAGTGACATGCCACATCATCACAGGTGGAACCGCATTTCCCAGTGCTTTATAGTTTGTTGTTTTTGAACTAGTGAGTTTAAAATCTTCAGGAAAAGATTGAATTCTAGCCACTTCTCTGGGAGTGAACATTCGGTATTTCTCATTAATTTTGAGTACTGGATCTGTACTATTTAAACTAACTTTAGAAAGGTGTGCTCCTACAGTATTGCATGGTTCGTCAATTTTTTGAGCACGTCCCTTGTTCATAGAATTTCTATGTTTGGTTTTATTTAGTCCATCAATTGCTTTTTTACTGAAGTAATATTTGGGGTCGATTGAATCTTCTTGATCAATCACCGCAGATACTGGAACTGATTCTTTGCCTGTCAACCTTTTTGGGAATCTAAATTTATCATGTGCTTTTTTGTCGAGAAAACCTACGATGAATACACGCTCTCTTTTTTGAGGTATCCCAAAATCAGCAGCATTCAACACTTTATACTTCACATGATATCCTGCAGATTCAAACTCCCTTAATATCAGAGGAAACGCTTCCCCATTATTTGCCGATAGAATTCCTTTCACATTTTCTGCAACAAAAGCTTTGGGCTGTTTATCTGTGAGGATTCGTTTCATCTCAAAGAACAATTGTCCTTTTTCATCATTATAGCCAAGTCTCTTTGGGTTTTGTGCTACAACTGAAAATGATTGACATGGGAAGCCACCTGTTAGAATTTCGTGATCAGGGATTGAGGTTGATTTAACATTTCTAATGTTAGCAACTAAGCAATGATTTGCAAAGTTATCGTTATAGATATC
This sequence comes from bacterium, assembly GCA_027622635.1. Lineage (GTDB taxonomy): Bacteria > Patescibacteriota > Gracilibacteria > UBA1369 > LOWO2-01-FULL-3 > JAQBYK01. The sequence goes on along the minus strand of JAQBYK010000131.1, from coordinate 1,952 downwards.
AACAATTTTTTTATCAAAATCCATAGCATAAACTGTTTTCGTATTGTGTTTTTTATACTTGTAGCCTAAAAACGAAAATCCGCCCTCTGCACCAAGGTCCATACCACCACAACCGCTAAATAATGATGCTATTCTAAATGTTCGGATCATATAAGTAGGCTTTCCCAAAAACCAGAATCTTTCGAATATCGAATATCAGCCCCATCTCTAGGTATCATTTCAACTTTATCTTCTTTATATTTTCCGACTGGGTTATGTATAACAAACAAGGAAAGATCATCTTTACTAATCATTAACCGATAAACATAGTAGCTATTCTGCAAAGTGTTGGCCGAACTCCATTCATTGGTGGTCATGTGAAAGGAAGTGTTAGCTAATTTGCTTCTACTGATACTTGTCTTAACCTCTATATACTTTTTATCACCTGATTCTCTAACTGACTGGATGTCGTATCCCACAGCAAATTGGTTGGGTATCTTTAATATTAAATGAACTAAATCACCCCTTCCTAAGCTAGTGATTTTAGTTTTTTCGTGTTCAAGGACAACTGTTTCTCCAACATCACCTATTTCTTTTGTTTTTAATGCCGACTCAGCTAACACTGATTCTCTAATTTTTCTCAGCACTTCATAAATAAACTCAGATTGTTGGGCGCCTACTTCAGCATTTTCACCAATTTCCTCAATTAGAGAGATAACATCTGCTTCAAATATTGAACTCTTTAATTGACCATTAACATAAGCAAACCAGTCGTCTTGAGTTTCATTTATACTTTGGACAGACACATTTTTTTGTCCATAAAACTGCTCGTATTGTTCAAAGAAACCTGTGTCTGTTATAAAAGCTTGAATTGTTTCTAAGTTCGCCGTATTTAAATAGTATTTATAGTTTGGTTTAAGTTTAACTAAATCAGCCAGTTCCATATAATCCAAAATATCGCCTGCGTATCGAGTAATATCTCCACCCTGATCATATTCAATCTTGTTTACTCTATTTTCTAAAATTAAATCAACTGTTTCTGAAGGTGTTCTGCTATCTCTTGTTACCCTCAGATCATTGAATATACAATGGGCTGCTTCTCCTTTAGACATGCCAAATTTACCATTGAATCTTTTCTGTCCTTCAATTAAAACCTGAATTATGTAGGATGCTGGCTTAAATTTAATTCCAGCATTAATTAATTCAGCAGTTTGTTTTGGTTTTAAATGACCACCTGGATACTGAAAGTAAAAAATAAAGTATCTAAAAAATTCAATTAAATCTTGATTATCTGCAAGAAGCTTAGACATTCTTCCTGCCATAGCAGTGGAATCTACGTATTCTATAAGTCCAAATAAGGATGATATTTCGGTACGCCAGTTGTTGATTGTCTTGATTTCTTTTGAACTATTGCCTGGATATAATTTTATGATTCTATTCAATTTTTCTTTGAATGACTGTCGATCGTCAGGTTGAAGCTTAGCTATCTCAGTAGCCATAAAAATTAGCACATTTTCTACATCATTTTTAAACCTTGGTCTTATATGGTGAAGTCTATAGTAGTATTCTTCAGGGATCGTGTATTTCATAGATACCTTTTTAATTCAACTGCTATCACATTTGCTAAAAGTGGTGGAACTGCATTTCCTACTTGCTTATATTGGCTAGTTTTTGAACCCATAAACCTAAAATCGTCAGGGAATGACTGAAGCCTTGCAGATTCTCTAACTGTTGGGACTCTGTTGTATTCGTAGTGAAAGTGATGTCTATGACCAGTGTCTATAGTATTGCTTGGCTTTTTACTATCAAATCGTGTCCAAGCAATGTTAACATTTCTAGTTTTTTTATATTTTGTAGGCAAGTCTTTGTAATTGCCACCATCTGGGACTAAAGAAATTATTTCCTGAGTTTTTTCAGAGTGACCAGTTAATTGATGATTATAAATAAAATCAGTATTTTGCCTCATTTTTTTT